>JAAXOC010000030.1 GCA_014237145.1 ANME-2 cluster archaeon | reverse complement strand
TTTTGAATTTGTTCATAATGTGAGACGAAGAGGAAAGGCCCTTTTGGGTTCTTTGCTCAATTTAATCTTGAACTAACAACTTGAAACACAGGAAGAGCCTATTTTAATTATAAAAAAAATGGAATCTTCTCAGATGCCGGATACAGGGTCCCCTTTACCCTAACCCTGTGAATAATAATATTCACCCTTTGATTTTTGCTCCCTGTCAAGTTTGGAGCGGTGTTTGTTCACCCTTGGCCTGCGGGTTTCCTCATCACGTCTGAAGGTAATATTGAGGTTTTTCAAAAACATATTCATGCCCTGGCGCATTGCAAATGGTCCGTGTACCTCTCCATGTACTGCCGGTTCGCCATTGAACACTATAAGACGTTCGGATATCATGTCGATCACATAGATATCATGGTCAACCACCATGGCAGTCACATTATTATTCTCTGCGAACCTGCGTATCACTTTTGTGGCCCTTGCCCTTTGTTCCACATCCAGGTGCGCACTTGGTTCGTCAAAGATATACATGTCTGCGGTCTTGCCCAGGCATGCCGCTATTGCCACACGCTGCAGTTCACCGCCAGAAAGTTCGGGCAGCATCCGATCCATTAACTCGTCCAGTTGCATCGGCTTGATAATCCCTGTTTGGTAATAACTACTGTCGAACCTGGAATTGATACTACGCAGGAAATCACGCACCCTTAAGGGATAATCACCTTCAAGGTACTGGGGCTTGTATGCGATAGTAAGGTCGGTTTCAAGACTGCCGGTTGTGGGTGTTTCCACGCCTGCCAGCATGTTAACGAATGTGGACTTGCCTATTCCATTAGGTCCCACGATACCGATGACCTCTCCCTGTTTTATCTCACTGCCCAGGGTATCACTGCCGACTACCAGTTCAAACCCATCCTCGCCGTATTTCTTTGTGAACTGCTGGAATTCCAGCAGAGTGGGAATATCTTTCTGCTCCCTGGGAGGATGCTCTTCGAACTCAATAGCCTCGGTCCTGAGCCGAATGTTCTCTTCAGGCAAAAACCCTTTCAGGTACTCGTTGATGCCTACCCTGACACTCTTGGGGTGGGTAACGACCCCATACCCTCCAGGCACACCATAAATGATATGGACAGTATCGGCCAGCAGGTCAAGCAGTGCCAGGTCATGCTCTACGACCATCACAGCGCTCGTTTCAGCCAGTTCCTGTATGATCCTGGCAGCATTGATGCGCTGGTAAATATCAAGGTACGGGCTGACCTCATCAATAAAATAGAAATCAGCATCACGGCATACACAGGCAGCCAGTGCCACTCGCTGGAGTTCACCGCCTGACAGGTCACTGATGTTCCGATCCTGTATATGGCCCATCTCCAGCTTTAGTACAATATCATCCAGTATCCCCTTCTCATCAGTGCCTTCCAGCAACTTCGAAACCTTTCCTTTAGCTATCTTTGGGATATTGTCCACATACTGGGGTTTCTGTGAAACCTTTACGTTGCCTTCCATAAGGGCTTTCATGTAGTCGTACATACCGGTGCCTGAATATATCTCAAGTACTTTTTCCCAGGTAGTACTGGTGCCGCCCAGGTTTGGTATCATGTTCCCGCTCAGGATATTTACGGCAGTGGACTTGCCCACCCCATTAGGGCCCAGTATACCGGTGACCTTACCTTCTACCGGAGTAGGCAGCCCGTACAGGGCGAACCCGTTCTGGCCGTACCTGTGCACCGGGTCATCAAGTTCTTCAGGCAACCCAATGATCATTATGGCACCAAAAGGACACTTCTTGATACAAATACCACAACCCACACAGAGTTCTTCGGAAATGACGGCTTTTCCGTCTTCCCCCAGCACCACGGTTTCGTCCCCGGTACGTACCCTGGGGCAAAACTTGATACACTCCTGGCTGCACTTCCTGAACTGGCACCGATCCTTGTTAACTATGGCGATCCTCACAGTGTATTCACCTTAAAAACCTATCAAAGTGGGTTTAACAGCAGGGTCCACACTACCAGCCAGAAGTCGATGGTAATGAACTCCACATAGAACCAGTCTTTTTTCCCGAATTCCTTTAGATCTATGCCAATTACAGGGTATGCCAAACGCTGTGCGTAATAAGAGAAAATAATCACAAAAAGCATAACGGAAAGCCAGGGGAATTCAGTACCTGACCCCAGCTGGAAGAAACAAAAAAATCCTGCTGCCGTTCCAATTAAAGCAGGAACTATGGTCTTGATGATGCCATCTTTATAGTTTTTCTTCTTTTCTTCAGGTGTTTTTTCAACTGGTGCGGATGGTTTGGACTCGGATGCCTTTTCCAGCGGCTTTGTTTTTGCGGCTTTTTTACGCTTGTCCACTGCCTGCTGCTGGGATGCTGATTCTTTTGCCTTTTCCCAGAATCCTTTTTTTGCTGGTTTTTTCTTGCTCAAGAATTAATGCTCCTGACACTAGGGTTTGACTTTATAGATGCCGGATACTTTATATGTTTAACTATATTCAGACCTCCTGCCATACTTAATCCCGAAGAAAAGATTTACCACTAACTCCGTTTAATATCCCTGATATATTGAAATTGATCAATCTACTAAACTGCTATATTTCTGCCAGGCGGATGTAAAGCATATCCATTCAATTTTTATTATATTATAATATCGATTTTTATTCTATTCTAATATTATCTTAAAAAATGCATATGGCTTTTGCTATGAGGTTTCAAAAAATTTTAATAGGAAGTAGTAGTATTCAGATGTGCTGAATAATCAAAAAAAAATAATGTGGCATCTGCCACATATTAAGTGATTTCAATATTCTAATAAAAATTAGAATATTAGATGTGAATAATATATTATGCTACAATTAGCTCTTTCTTGACTCCCAACCATCCGGATCCTTTGCAGGTTCGGCAGGGTTGACCCTTATGCGTCCAGCCATTTCCCTTACAGAACTGGCAATTTTTAAATGGTTCTTTTACCATAAAAGTTGTTTTTCCATGACAGGCAGGGCATTCTTCTCCTTCAACTTTTCCGGTTCCTTTACAATATCCACATAGTTTTTCCGAATATGTTTTCTCTTCCATATTTTTCATCCTATCAAGTTAATAAAAAACTCAACGTTGGTACCATGATCAGCTATACCTTAACAGTTTGGATTTATTTATATGGTCTGTCATGAAAATCAATGATAATATCATGAGTAGTGCAAACAGCATTTATCACCTTACTTTGAAAGATCCCAAAAAACAACCCCTCACACTATCGTTTTTTGTTGCCACCAGAAATTTTTAAATAAAACTCTCGGTTCAGGTCTCTTTCAAAACCGTTTCCAGTCCAAGTGCAGTAAAATGTCTCATCTGATCTAATCCCATAGTTTCAAACATAAACTGCGGTTTCTTGTCACCCCTTTTCACT
>JAAXOC010000029.1 GCA_014237145.1 ANME-2 cluster archaeon | reverse complement strand
TGCATTAAAACCGACTGATGATTAAAACAATCCAGCGATTTTGTGCTTTTAGCTACTTATTCAATTCAAAATCACCAACTTGGAATCCAGGAAGAGCCATAATATTTAATCCCTTTCTGCTGGCTCCCATACATGTACATCACGTAACATATTAATTAAGCCCAAAAATAGATAAGCTTGGTATATTATAAATGAAGATATAAGATTTGTCTTAACACTTCCCGCAATTACCAATGCAGCAATAAAAGCTAAAAAGCCGATACCATAGATAATGTCATTTGAAGCAATAATGATAGTCCACAATAAAATAGATACAAAAAATGATGTGGGAACCACAAAGAACATTAAAATTCTCAGTGGAAATATTAGCATTCCAAACTTACCGTATTTGGAAGACATTACATCCCGGTTAAAAAAAGTTGCTTCCATTAATCTTGTAGCTCTTCTAATCTTTTGCCGCCGTTGCTCGTTGAACTTATAAGGAACATATTCATAGAATTTGGCAGAGGGGACATATTGACATCGATAACCGTTGCGGATCACAGAAAGTGCCATACTTGCATCATCTGCACCCTTTTTAGTATTAAGTGAAGTAGAGGCATTTTTCTTAAAGGCAACCACTGCTCCGTTTAAACAGTATGTTGAATGCACTTTACTCTCCCAAATACATATCTTGCCATAAATAGAGCGATAAGCATTTTCAGATCTCGAAAATATTGTATTCCCTTTCGACATTGGAACGATATCGCCAGATACAGCACCTGTATCATTGCTGCTCAATAATACTGTGATTAAGTGAGGTATGGTATTTTCATCGAATAGACCATCTGCACCAGTGATAACTACTATTTCATTTGAAGATTCATTTATGCCGCGATTGATGGCTTTGTTCACACCGCTGCGTGGGTGTGTGATGACTCTGCCACAGAGGGAGTTTTTTGCGAGGGCTTTTTGTGCGATTATTTCAGTGTTGTCCAATGAGCCGTCGTTAGATATAATGAGTTCCATCCTATCTTTTGGGTAGATCTCAGAGAGGTTGTTGATGCGGTCTTCGATCACGGATTCTTCGTTGTATGCGGGAATTACGATGCTTATGTTGGGTAGTGACTCCAGTGGTTTTATTAAAGTTGGTTTTGAGGTTATGGCTGCGAGGATATAGATGAGGTAAACTCCAAGAGGGATTGCGGTTGTGATGAGGGTTAGGAGAAGTAGTGAGTTCATGTTTGTTTTTTATGTGATGATGGTATATAATTTTTGAGTTATTCTCAAGCATTTTGGTGATTTACGATTATAATCAGAAGTAGAAATCCAACATTGTGCAAGCCTCAGCATTTCAACTTGTATCTTGATGTCTTGCAAATGATTTTTAGAGACCGTCACATTACATGTTGGTATTATCAAACTAACCGCAGACGAACGCCGATAAACGCGGATACGCTACCTGAAAATCTGTGTTCATCTGTGTTTATCTGTGGTTTAATTAAATTCACCAACACGAATTGTAACGGTCTCGATTTTTAACAATGTTTTAATAGAATATAGTGCCAATGGAAACTTAATATGAATAATGATAACATGATGGTTCACAACACAGCAAATATGTATGGCAATAGCCGTTTAGGGTACAACGCAGTCTTATTGGAAAATGTGATACTCAGCTACCCGGATACATCTGTTTTAGAAGAGATTGCCAGAAAGAAAATAAAAGTGGAAAACCACGAGTATGAAGGTACAGTAATTAGAGACAGTGCTGCCATCCGCCCAAATTCCACGATTCTTCTTGGAATAGATATCGGTGAAGGAACGATGGTCGCGGCAGGGGCGCTTGTTACAAAGGATGTGCCAGCTTGAAAACTCGCGATTGGAACGCCTGCAAAGATTATTGAGATGCCAGATGATTTTAAAGTCTTGAATATTATATAAATACAAATTCATAAAAAGGAACTTGGAACATGATACCTATCGCAAAACCTTTACTTGGAGCCGATGAAGTTCATGCAGTCACCGATGCGATCATGTCTGCTATTATCGCGGAAGGACCGCGAGTGGCAGATTTTGAGCAGGCTTTTGCTGATTATATTGATGTTGAACATGCGATTGCTGTAAATTCCGGAACTGCTGCGCTGCATGCGACGCTTCTTGCACATGGAATTGGTGACGGAAACGAGGTGATCACAACTCCTTTTACATTCATAGCAACGTCAAACTCAGTACTTTTTACAGGTGCAAGACCGGTATTTGTGGATATTGATGAAGATACATTCAACATTAACCCTGACGCGATCATGGAGAAAATCACACAAAAAACAAAAGCGATCCTTCCGATTCATCTTTATGGTCATCCGGCAGATATGAATGCAATTATGGAGATTGCCGAAGATCATAATCTAGCTGTGATCGAGGATGCATGCCAGGCACATGGTGCTGTTTATAATAAGAAAAAAGTAGGTTCCTTCGGGACAGGCACGTTCAGTTTCTATCCTACAAAGAATATGACCACAAGTGAAGGCGGTATGATAACCACCAATGACCAGAATATTGCAGACCGTGCCCGGATGATTAGGTCACACGGCTCCAGGAAGAGATATGTGCATGAGATGCTTGGCTACAATTTCCGTATGACAGACATATCCGCATCTATCGGACTTGTGCAGCTTAACAAACTTGATGAGTTTACCAGAAAGCGGCAGAACAATGCTGAATATTTATCAGGGGGATTGAAGGGAATCGATGGAATCACAGTACCGATTGTGGGACGTAACTGTGAGCATGTGTTCCACCAGTACACGATTCGCGCCAAAGATCGAGATGAACTTGTTAAGACCTTAAATGAAAAAGGTGTGGGAACAGGAATATATTATCCAATACCAACGCATAAACAGCTATTCTATCAAGAATTAGGATACAACGATTCGATGCCCAAATGTGAAATAGCTGCGTCTGAGGTTATATCCCTTCCTGTGCATCCGTCTGTTACCCAGAATGAACTGGATTATGTTATCGAAGTCATTAAAGGAGCTGAATAATCATGCCGCATGTAGGAGTTATAGGTACTGGTGCTATGGGACAGCATCATGTGAGGATATATAGCGAAATGGATGATGTTGAACTGGTCGGAATATCTGATGTTGACGAGAAACGTGTAGGTGAGCTTGCATCTCATTACAATACTCTTCCTTTTACAGATTATAATGAAATGCTGGCACAGGATCTTGATGCTGTGAGCATCGTTGTGCCGACCATGCTTCATAGGCAGGTCGCACTTGATGCAATTGCTGCTGGCACAAATGTACTTATCGAAAAGCCAATCGCTGATACTGTGGAGAATGCAAATGCAATGATATCGGCATCACAGGATGCGGGATTAACATTGATGGTGGGGCATATTGAGCGTTTTAATCCTGCTGTTACAAAGATGAAGGAGATCATTGACAATGGATTGCTTGGCAAAGTCGTATCCATATCAACACGCAGGGTCGGACCATATAATCCAAGGATCCGGGATGTCGGTATCATCCTTGACCTTGGTGTGCATGATATTGATGTGATCTCATACCTGTATGGTAACAAGATATCAGAGGTATATGCAATTGCTGGAAAGGATATCCATTCGCAAGAAGACCATGCCTCGATCATGCTAAAATTCAATGGAGACAAGGCAGGTGTTGTTGACACTAACTGGCTGACCCCGCATAAAGTGAGAAAAATGTCGGTTATCGGGATCGATGGTGTTGCTTACCTGGATTACAATGAACAGACCGTGTCGATTCATGATGGTGAGTGGATACGCGAGGCAAAGATTGAGAAGGCGGAACCTCTGAAGAGGGAACTTGAGCATTTTATGGATGCAGTGCGGACAGGAGATTATCCGATCGTTACTGGGGAAGACGGTAAGCATGCGCTTGAGGTTGCACTGGCTGCGATTGAATCGTATAAGAGCGGACAGATCATCAGGATGGGTTAAACTTGTGTAATTATCTCTAAAAATTCGTGCAATTTTAGATGGAACACTGATTAGACGGATGACACGGATTTACACAGATAAGAAAAAATCCGTGTGAATCCGTGTCATCCGTGTTCCATTACCCACACATATTGAATAAACACCCATAAGATGTGATATACATGAAAGTTTACGGTGCAAATAAAAGCGATATCATAGGGGCCATGAAGTCAGGCAATGTCACGATTGCAGTATACGGCCTTGGCAAGATGGGGCTTCCCCTTGCAGCAGTGTTCGCAGACTGCGGCGCAAGAGTGATAGGTGCCGATGTCAGCCCTGAAGTGGTGGCCAGCATTAACCGCGGCGAGTGTCATGTGGTAGGTGAACCGGGCCTTGCCGGGCTGGTAGCAAAGAACACTGCCGCAGGCCGCCTCAGCGCTACATCAGATCTGGTAAATGCCGCGAAACAGGCAGATGTTATGGTGATCCTTGTCCCGACTTTCCTTGACGCAGATAATAATCCTGATATGTCGATCGTTGAATCCGTATGCAGGAATATCGCACAAGGACTCGACAAAGGCGACCTTGTGATACAGGAGAGCACAGTCCCGCCGCGAACCACCCATGACATCATACTCCCGCTGCTGGAAGGATCCGGCCTGTCATGCGGCGAGTTCGGTGTCGCTCACTGTCCCGAGCGCACCTCTTCAGGCAGGGCCATTGAGGATATCAGAGGCGCATACCCCAAGGTGGTGGGAGGCATTGATGAATCAAGCAGCCAGGCTGCGGCTGCCATTTATTAAGTCATCAACTCAAAGGGAGTCAGCCCGGTGACCGATGCCACCACAGCCGAGGCAGTAAAGGTCTTCGAGGGACTGTACAGGGATGTCAATATCGCACTTGCGAACGAGCTGGCTGTGGTATGCGATGAGATCGGTATCAGTGCCATCGAAACATTCGATGTGGCCAATACCCAGCCGTATTCCCATATCCACAAACCAGGCTGCGGTGTTGGCGGACACTGCATCCCTGTATACCCCTATTTCATTACAAAGACCGTAAAAAGCGACACGCGTTTGCTCACGCTTGCTCGTGAGATCAACGATGGCATGGCTGGTTACACTGTGGAACTGGTCAGGCGCGGGCTTGGTGAGGTTGGCGTAGAGTTGAAGGACGCCAATGTACTTGTGCTGGGTGTGACATACAGGGGTGATGTGAAGGAGACGAGATGCAGTCCTGCGCTTTCGATCATTGATATTTTGAAGGGTGAATGTAGAGTGGTGTTTGCGTATGATCCGCTGTTCGGGGATGATGTACGGCAGTTTGGGGCTGAGCCGCGGAGGCTGGATGATGTAGGGGATATTGATGCGGTTGTGATTGCGGCTGATTATGAGGAGTTTAGGGAGATAGAGTGGGGTGAGTTGCGGTTGAGGCATAGGGTGCTGGTGGATGGGCGAAATGTGGCGGAGGGCGATAAGTTCATTGGCGATGGGTTTGTGTATAAAGGAATTGGATGAGATGGTAAGAATGTTCCGACGATTCAATAAAAAAACATCCAGGAATTGCAATGAATATGAACAATAAAACAATTTCAAAAGTACCTTTAGCTAAGCCTTATTTTGATTCAGATGAACTGGGTGAAATCAGGGGTGTCTTAGATTCTGGTTGGGTTTCTCAAGGTCCAAAAGTGAAAGAATTTGAAGATAAATGTGCTGAATACTTGGGAGTTAAATATGCAATCGCTGTTACTAATTGCACAGCAGCGTTGCACTTGTCACTGCTTGGTATAGGTATAAAAGAAGAGGATGAGGTTTTAGTAGCAGATTATACTTTTCCTGCTACCGGTCATTCGGTAATATATTGTAGGGCAAAGCCTGTGTTTAACGATGTTAATCCGAGAACATACAATATCGATCCAAGCTTGATCGAAGATAAAATAACTGATAAAACTAAAGCGATAATTCCAGTTCATACTTTCGGACAACCTGCGGAAATGGATGAAATAATGGAGATCGCTAAGGATAATAATTTAAAGGTTATCGAAGATGCTGCGTGTGCATTTGGGGCAAAGCATAAAAATAATTTTGCAGGAACAATTGGGGATATTGGTTGTTTTTCCTTCCACGCAAGAAAAGGTATAACAACAGGGGAAGGGGGCATGGTGGTAACCAATAATAAAAGTATAGCTGATATAATACGAAATTTATCTGTTTTTGGCGCAACTTCCGCTTGGGACCGGGAAAAAAGTAATAAATTCACTATCCCAGAATTTACGAAAGTTGGTTATAACTATAAAATGAGCGATGTCACTGCTGCAATTGGTGTCGCACAATTGCGGAAGCTTGACAAAATTATTGTAAGGAAAAGAGAAATTGCCAGGTATTGGGATGAAAAACTCCAGGAAATCAACTTTATTGAATCACCTTATGTAAGCGATAATGTGAAGCATATTTATCAAAGTTATGTGGTTCTTGTCGATAAAAGAATCAATAGAAAAAATATGATTGAAAAACTTCTGAAAAATGGGGTCCAAAGTCAAATAGGAACCTATGCATCTCATGTCCAGCCAGTGTATAATTCCAATGATATATGTCCGATCTCACTCAATCTATTTAACAGGTCATTAGCTTTACCCTTGTATTATCAGATGAAAGAAGAAGACATTGATGCAGTGGTGCAATTTCTTAAAAAAGCGATGGAGGAATTAAAATTAACTTAGAAAATAAGTCAGTTCTTGTAACTGGGGGGG
>JAAXOC010000028.1 GCA_014237145.1 ANME-2 cluster archaeon | reverse complement strand
TCCTCACGGAGTTTCTACCCAAATACTGGGAGTACATAGGGTTTACCAAGTTCTATATCATGAATAATTTCTAATGCCTTAGAAGCCATCTCTAAGCCGAGAATCATATGTCCATTTCCTATAACATCATCCGAGCTATTACAGTCTGATTCTATACCATTTTGGTTCAAGTGTGACATCCTACTTTCACTTGTCCTGCGTTACGACTCTTACGACGGTTCGCATTACACTCTTCATAGCATTTTTACCTTAGCAGATT
This sequence comes from ANME-2 cluster archaeon, assembly GCA_014237145.1. NCBI lineage: Archaea > Methanobacteriati > Methanobacteriota > Methanomicrobia > Methanosarcinales > ANME-2 cluster archaeon. The sequence goes on along the minus strand of JAAXOC010000028.1, from coordinate 5,637 downwards.
GTCCAAATTAGGCTTTTGGAGGTTTCCACATTGTCATGTGGGCTTCACACAACTTCATTACTGTGGTTGCATGCCACAATAAGGTCACCCTAAATGGAGAGGGTGGCATTACTGCAATTCATGATATAACTTCTTGTCGCACTGGAGGAACGCAGAGAAAAACAAAAATGTTCTGCGAACCTTTGTGTCCTATGCAGTTTCACCATCATGTAGATTATATATTTTAACAGCCATAGCCGCTGCCGGCAGCCCACCACCACCCGAGGTCGCCGCCCGCATTGCAGAGCACCCGCACACTATCTGTCGCGATATCTGGCTGAGGCGGACGTGCTGCTTTTCGATCACAGTGTGAGGGCGGAGGGGGCAGATCAGTTCGTTGTGGACATGAAAAATGTTGTAATTGGTGCTTAAAACCACGTTTTTGGTGAACTTTCGGTGAAATATGTGGATTTCCATGTATGCATGCACAAAATTTAAGGAAATTAAGATGTTGGCTTCGTGTGTTGGAAATTCTCAGAACTTCAATGTGTCGTAAAAAGTTGTTTTTGGGACAGCCTGTTTTACTTGCTTTTTACAAGTAATTGCCGGACAGCCTTGTGGATTCTTGTGAGTTTTGAACCGTAGATATACGCAGATACGATAATATCCGCCTTCATCAGCATGTATCTGTGGTTCAAAATCACCCCATCTTGTCAGGTGCACATCTCGATCATTGGAGGATACTAAGCGTTATTACTTTTTTCTGTGGCTGATATTGAAATATTTCCAGCCCAGATTCATTTTGATAATCCGGTCCAATGTGACACATCAACAGGATGTACTTCTATTCCGCACGGTAATCGCTATTACAGGACATACACCCACACAATTCTTGCAGAAGAGACATGAATCCGGGTTCGCTGCAAAATATTTAGGATTACCATCTTTCCTGATTATAATGTCCCATATTATCGGACCTTTTGGACATACCTTCTTGCAGCGTCCACAACCTGTGCAAGTATTGTCAACTATTATTTCTAGTGTCATTTTAATGCCAATGTATTTTTCAGGACCGCATCTCCCTGTATAACAAAAAAATATCCCTACAATAATGGAAATATATTCATACAAGCATATATAATACCCTTAACAGCTTATTAATTATCACATAACAGGTTTAATGAGCAATTGCATGTTGTTTGGATATGGGAATCAATTATTAGCCGGAAAAAGGATTGAAATATTTCATGGATTTAAACAGTCTACTTGAAAGATTAAAAAACGGAGACATCGAAGTTGACGAAGCCAGCAAACAGATCCGTCTCGGTAATATCCACATATTAAGCGAAATATCCAACATCGACCCCTACCGGATGAAACGTACAGGCATACCTGAAGCCATCTTTTCAGAAGGAAAAAACCCGGATGACCTGGCCAATATTGCCATTGAACATCTAAAACATGAAGGAAGGGCCATACTCACCAGGGTCTCGGACGAACAGCTTACTGTGCTTGAACAAAAACACACAGTTGAATGGAACAAGTATGCCAGGATTGCCATTCTCAGAGCCGATGGTTTCCAGGTAGATAAGACCGGTGGTGCTATTGGCATAATCACAGCAGGCACTGTGGACGTACCGGTTGCCGAAGAAGCAAGGATTATTGCACAGGAGATGGGGGTGACAGTACATACCATCTACGATGTAGGGGCTGCCGGTATCCACAGGTTGTTCCCCCCCCTGGAGGATATAATAAAGAAAGGCATTGATGCAATTGTAGTGGCAGCCGGCCGGGAGGGGACACTTCCCACTATAGTATCCGGCATCGTGGATGTACCTGTAATAGGGCTACCAGTATCATCAGGATACGGTGCCGGCGGCGGTGGGACGGCAGCGCTGCATACTATGCTGCAATCATGTTCAGTACTGAGTGTGGTTAATATAGATGCAGGATTCGTGGCCGGAGCATTTGCTGCCCGGATTGCAAATGTAGTGGCAGAGGCCCGTAAAAACCAGGTTTAGCCCAGGCGTGGTCACTGTAAATTACTCTTCCCTTACCTCATCGTACCCGATCTCGTCTTTAGTCAGGTAACATGCAGGGTCATCAGCCCATACATTATCATAAATAGCCTCGGCCCTGACCCTGAAGTTAGCATTGCAGATTTCCAGCCATTTACATTTTGCACATCTGTCAGCATTAGCTTTTATCAGGGCTTTGCGGTCCTTGAGACCGGCCATAAGCTCGTCACTGGTATCCATCCATATTTCGCTAAAAGGTCTCTCCTTCACATTACCAAAAGAATAATGCCTCCAGAACTGGTCAGCATGGACCGAACCGTCCCATGATACACAACCGATACCAATCCCAGTGGAGTTGCCCTGGTTCATCATTAGCAGTTCATACACCTCGGCAGCACGTTCGGGGTCCTCTTTTTGGAGGCGGAAATAAACATAAGGCCCGTCACAATGGTTGTCAACAGTAAGCACTTCCATTGGGAAACCTTTGTCATGCATTTCCTTTGTCTTGTCCATGATAAGGTCCACCACTCGACGGCTTTCTTCATGGGACAGGTCCTCTTCCACCAGTTTCGAACCCCGGCCTGCGTAGACCAGGTGGTAGAAGCAGACCCTGGGTATGCCCTCTTCTTCGAGCAGGTCGAAAATCGCAGGTATATCCTGTGCGTTCTTCTTGTTGATAGTGAACCGCAGACCCACCTTGATACCCTCTTTCTTGCAGTTACGCATACCCTGCAATGCAGCATCAAAAGCACCGGGCACGCCCCTGAACTTATCGTTGGTCTCCCTCATCCCATCCAGTGAAACTCCTACATACGATAGACCGATATCCTTCAGGACTTTGGCCATCTTTTCATCAATAAGGGTGCCATTGGTGGATATCACAGCGCGCATTCCCTTATCCCTTGCATGCATAGCAAGTTCCGGGAGGTCTTTTCGCATTGTGGGTTCGCCGCCTGAGAATAAAATAACAGGCGAGCCGAATTGGGCCAGGTCATCAATGAGTTCCTTGCCCTGCCGGGTGGTTAATTCATCCTCATACTCGATATCCCTGGATTGGGCATAGCAGTGTATGCACTTCAAGTTGCAGCGCCGGCCCATATTCCAGACCACTACTGGTTTCTTGTCTTTTGAAAACTGCAGCAGATGGGATGGAAGTTTACTGGAATCCCGCTCGTATCTAAGTGCATCGGAAGGCTCAACTGTCCCGCAATAAAGTTTTGAAATGCCTATCATCTATATACTCCGTCTCGTTATTAACAACTCTTGTAATTAATGGTTGCAGACAATACCTCACGCTTTTCATCAAAAGTGATCTCCAGGGAAAACGTGTTATCATCAAGGTATTTTTCCACATGGAATGTGACACCATCCTTAACATGCTTGATATCCCTGGCAATTTCCTTTTCCACTACCGCAATATCAAGATGCTGGCAGCAGCCCCCGCCTGTTACAAACAAACGTGCTGCCGGTGAATTTGCCCTCTTTAGTTCAGCTTTTATGAATGCTATGGCTTTATCATCTACAATAAGTTCAGTCATGATCAATCCCAAATTCTTTTTTTACTTCATGTATCAATGCTTTAAAGGTATATTCACTTGAAACGATTGTAACCTGGATTTTATACATATTTAATGTATTGGCAGTTGGATGTCCGATAGCTGCAACCACCGTGCCTTTACTGTTCAAGACCTGGATGACCGTATCCCTTACCCCCATCTGCGATGCCAGATCAAGGAAATTCCTGACCATCATAGAGCTGGTGAACACCACCGCATCAACTGTTTGGTCCATAATTGCCTGCAAAAGTTCTTCCTGTGCACTGTCTTTTCCGGGCCTGGCAATCTCATACACCTGGGTCTCGAAAACTTGAGCACCGGCTGCCTTTAGTCCATCCACAAGTACAGCCGCACCATGTGAACTCCTGGCAATATCCACCACTTTTCCCTTTGCTTTATGCCTGATGGCTTCTACCAGTCCTTTTGAACTGTACGATTCAGGCATGTATGATATCTCTATTCCCTGCTCCTCTGCTGCTTCTCTTGTCTTGGGACCTATGGCAATGTTGGTCAGGCGGTTCAAGGCATTAATGAAAACTTCCCGGTCAGGCACCTTGTCCAGCGTGTGGTATATGCCGTTTGCACTGGTAAATATCACAATATCAGACTTTCCCGTTAGCACCCTTGAGACAAAACCGTCAAAGTGCTCATCCTTTTTTCCCAGTATCTCAATCATGGGAACGGATATTACCTCAAATCCGGCCTGCCTGCATATTCGTATCGAATCCTGTTCGTAGCGCTCAGGCCGCATTATGGCAACTGTAGGCCCGGGTTTATTGTTAGTGTTAGTACTGCCCATGTTATCCATCAAACCTGTTTGATTTCTACCTGATCTCACCCAGTTCATCATGCAGGGTGACCACGCCGCCTATTATAGTAATGGCCGGGGCTTTGACACCCCTTTCCTTAGCCAGTTTGACAATGTTATCCAGCGTCCCCACTGTAGTGCGCTGGTCAGGCCGGGTACCTCTTTCGATCAGGGCTACCGGGGTTGCCGGGTCCTTGCCGTGTTTGAGCAGTTCGCTGACGTTTCTGGGCAGCATGCTGACACCCATAAGGATTACAATGGTTCCGCCAAAATGTGCCAGTGTGTCCCAGTCCAGTGCAGAATCTTCCTTGGTCGGGTCTTCGTGGCCTGTGATGAATGTAACCATGCTGGCGTGGTCCCTGTGTGTCACCGGTATACCCGCATAGGCAGGAGCTGCTATGGCTGAGGTGATACCTGGCACGACTTCCACTTTGATGCCATGGCTTACCAGTACCTGCGCTTCCTCACCGCCCCGGCCGAACACGTAGGGGTCGCCGCCTTTTAACCTGACTACTTTTTTCCCTTCTTTGGCCTTATCTACTAATGCCTGGTTTATCTGCTCCTGCTTGAGGGTGTGGCTGCCTGCATATTTACCGGCATCTATCTTCTCTGGCCTTTCTGGTATGCTTGCCAGTATCTGCTCGCCTGGAAGCTGGTCGTATACGACAACGTCGGCTTCGTCTATCAGCCTGCGGGCTTTTAGTGTAAGGAGTTCGGGGTCTCCGGGACCGCTGCCTACGAGATATACCTTGCCGGGTTTTGTGCTGTTCATGGGATTGTCTCCGTTGTTTAATGGGAATTATGGTTTTCTTATGGTTATGGAAGTATGATATAATTTCCTGATGGGGGGGTGAATGGGTTCTCATTGAGGGGAAAGACAGATGGGGTAAATTAAGCTCCTGCGGTTCCTTTTTATTGAATGATCCTTTACCATGTTTATACTAGTGTCAAGTCAACCATACAATATCGTAAGATATATGGTCTGACACAGTTATTTTTTAAGTTTTTTTCAAGACGCTGATTCACACTGATTAACGCTGATTTAAGGTTGCATCTGCGTTAATCAGTGTTCGTATATACACTATTCTTGCAAGATCAATAAAAAAGTATCTTGTAGCCTACTATATAGGTAGGCCGAGAGGGATAACAAATACTGTGTTTGGGATACGTTCCCGTAGATTAACCTGTTACCCTCTCATCCTTTTAATACACGAATAAGTACGTTTTGGCCATATAAATAAATATGTACCACATATAACTCGCGAACTTGTGTAAG
>JAAXOC010000027.1 GCA_014237145.1 ANME-2 cluster archaeon | reverse complement strand
GAACACAGATGAACACAGATTTTCAGGTAGCGTATCCGCGTTTATCCGCGTTCATTTGCGGTTAGTTTGATAATACCAACATTTAATGTAACGGTCTCGACTGTAACCCATTTGACGGCTTGATCTATTTGAGAGCCCTCTTCAGTGCAGCCTCAAACCGGTCCAGCCCGATGTCGGCTTCCTCCCTGGTCATGACCAGCGGCGGGGAGAACCTAATAGCAGAGTCGCCGCATGAGAGAAGGACAATGCCTTCCCTGAACCCTTCAACAACGATCCTGTCCCGTAAACCAGGGTTAATTGATCCGTCCGGCTTAACGAACTCTACCCCTATCATCAGCCCAAGACCGCGCACATCCCCGATAACAGGATATTCTGACTGCATCTCCCTCAAACGCTGCATGATATGCCCTCCCAGTTCCCTTGCATGGCTGCCCAGCTCCTCTTTTTCCATGAACTCCAGTGACGCCAGGGAAGCAGCCGACGCCAGCAGGTTGCCGCCGAATGTATTGGAATGAGTACCCGGTGGCCAGTCCATTATTTCGCTGCCTGACAGCATGGCACCCAGGGGCAGGCCTGCACCCAGTGCCTTTGCCATGCATACGATATCTGCCCTGACACCGAAGTTCTCCATAGCCATGAAGGTACCTGTACGCCAGCAGCCCGCCTGCACCTCATCGGCCACCATCAGCACATTATGGTCGTCACAGATGCGCCTTATCTCCTTGTGGAATTCGGGCGGCGGTACGATATAACCACCCTCACCCTGCACCGGCTCCACAACAATGGCAGCAGTGTCATTGGGACTAAGTTCACGCTTGAAGATAAGTGATTCTATCTCCCCTGCACATGATATACCGCAATCCGGATATTCCAGGTTAAGGGGACAGCGGTAGCAGTAAGCATAATGGGCGTGCACAACCCTGAGGGAGGGAAAATGTTCTTTTTGCCTGATCTTTGAACATGTCAAGGACAGGGAGCCAAGTGTCCGGCCGTGAAAACAATTGTAGAAAGCTACCAGATTCTGCCGTTTAGTCTTCCACATGGCCAGTTTGATGGCAGCTTCCACGGATTCAGTCCCGCTGTTACACAAAAACACACGGTCATATCGGGTCAGGCTTTTCAGTTTTTGTCCGAGTTTGACAGGGGGCTCGGCATAGAAGTCAGGGAATCCGCAGTGTGCTATCTTTTTCAATTGTGCCGATATTGCTGACGAGACTACCGGGTTGGAATGGCCCGCATTCATTACAGCTATACCTGCCACAAAATCTATGTACTCCCTGCCTTCCACGTCCGTGATGACAGAACCCTCTGCCCTGTCCACGACCAGTGGATAAGGGCGGGCCAAACATGCTGACATTACATCACAATCGCAGTCGATGATATCTTTAGACCTTTGTCCTGGTGGTTCAATCATATTTTTACCAATTTGGGCACTGGGACTAAATTATTGAATCTGCAATCCCATTGCTTTGCAATCTTCCTCTTTTAGCTCAACTACACGAGTATAATATTTAGCAGAATATTCTTTTTAAAATTTTTATACTCTCTTTCATACTTAATTTGAATAATAATTACTTCATTTAGGAGTTTATTGTATATGATTTTATCTAAAAAAAGAGACCGTTTCAATTCGTGTTGGTGAATATTATAAAACCGCAGATAAACATAGATGAACGCAGATTTTCAGGCAGCGTATCCGCGTTTATCTGCGTTCATCTGTGGTTAGTTAGATAATACAAGCATGTAATGTAACGGTCTCAGATGAAATACCAGGGAATAGGCATCAGTCCATCTGATAAGGAAGATGCCCTCAGGATTACAATCAATCAGCGCCCGTATTTCCCTAGCATCTCTCCCTGTGCCAGGATGTGCCCTGACATGGCAGCTTCAAGCTGGGATCTGGTGGCACCGCTCTTTAAGCTAAGTGTAGTATCCAGGGCATATACCCTAAAGAAATACCTGTGGGGCTTACCCGGCGGCGGGCAGGGTCCGTTATAGCCGATCCTGCCAAAATCGTTCTTGCCTTGCAGGCTGCCGTCGTCCAGGGTCTTGTTCTTGGGCACCGCACCGGGCAGCCCGGTGGTGCTGGCAGGTATGTTGTAGATCACCCAGTGGACCCATGTTTTGCCTGGGGCGTCGGGGTCGTCCACGATAAGAGCGATGGACTGTGTGCCCGCTGGGACGGTGTCCCATGAGAGTGCAGGGGAGCGGTCCTCACCATCGCAGGTGTGTTCGACTGGTATGCTGGTGCCGGCTTTAAAGGCATCTGATGATATCGAGATTTGTTTCATTATGGTATCCTCGTCTGTTTGGATTTCTTGCTCTGATTGGTCGGATATACATCCTAAAAATAATATCAGTAGTGCGATGATCAAGAAGACCCTCAACAGCCATCTCCTCCAAGTAAGTATTATGGGTTCCTTCTACCAGTTTTACACCTCATGCCACATATTCCATAAATCCTTTCGATGTGTACGAAACTGTTTTTCCATCTATACATCCATTGACATCATATGTCCCGGTCAGTTCCCATATTACCAGATATTTATACGGTCCAACCTCTATTGGAATTGGGGTGAAGTATTCGGTATTAAAAGTGATACTCATACTGTTCTCTCCAGAATCGGCTGTGAGGACTGTTACCATTGGGAATGGATTGTTTGAAAGTTGAGGTATCGTGGTCATATAGTCGTGCTGGATTTGTATCTCCTCATCCTCGAATCTCGCAATTATCTTTTTATTCTTCCATATATTGAGTACAGCACCTCTTGATTTGGTATGTTCATTGTCGGTAACGTTCCCAAAGCAAAACGCATATTTACCCACATCATTTCCATCCAGGTGGTTCTTGCTCTCGCTCGCCTGTCCCCAGTCCCATCCGATATCGTCCTGCCACAACCAGTAGCCCCAGTTGTGATCATGGTAACCTCTTGTGTTTTTCAGGGTGTATGTCTTTTCCTGTGCGGTTCCTTTACTGGTAGTAAGTGTACCATCTACTTTCATCTTTGGCGATGCAACCAGCCAGTTGACCACTCGCCCTGGTTCAAATGGTGCAATAAAAAGCGGGGATGGCTCGGTAAATGGCTTAAACATGGCATTAAAAACCGTCAGGCTATCAGCAGATTCGACATAAACATGGTATCCTTCTTCGTTTAGCATGACCATACTGCTGTAGATTCGAAGATCGGGTGTTTCACTTGAAAATTCCACCTGATCTGGAGTTATCGGGTAAATATCCCCTATAAATTTTTCACCATCAGGTGTGGAATAACTCAATACAATCGTAGCCAAACTATTAGAGGAATTATAGATATCACCGCTTAGTTTCAATGTGGTCATCAAGGAAAGGCCCTGTTCTTCATCGATCACATTGAAGTAGTGCCATTCGTTATACATCATATTTATCGGATCACCGATCTTCGGCGGGTGGAATGAATCGATCTCTGCCAGTTCATCGATCAGGCTGCCCTGTCCCTTTGCACAAACTGCATTCGAAGCCGCTGAGAACAGCAGCAATGCAACAACGATTGTAATAATTATTGATCTTGTTCGCATAACCTACACCTCATCTGTTATTTTATTCAGTAAACACCTTCTGTTAGTAAAACGCCCTCGGTTGAACCGCGCCCGCCGTTGTCCCACAAATGCCAGTCAGTAGCATCGATATCCAGCAGTGAATTATGCTATTCCCGCTACTTCTTACATTCTTTGCAAGAATACACTTTACACAACAACGGCGCTTATAATTCATCTTGCATCCCACACTGAAATTCGAATTATGAAATTGCGCAAATCCTGAAATCATCCTGACACTTTCGTTCAAGATATTTTCTGAATATTTAACAAATCTTAAAAACTCATAGCTTATAAATCTTGTGATAATGTCACAATATATTTATATATTTATACTAATAATTTTATATAAACCTAATAAAAGACCAACAATGCCCGAAGACACAAACGTAAAAGAATGATCCCCGGTTCGCAGCAGCTACATACTCAATCAGCGCCCGTATTTCCCTACTATCTCTCCCTGTGCCAGAATGTGCCCTGACATGGCAGTCTCGAGCTGGGATTTGGTTGCACCGCTCTTTAAGTTGAGTGTAGTATCCAGGGCATATACCTTGAAGAAATACCTGTGGGGCTTGCCCGGCGGCGGGCAGGGTCCGTTATAGCCGATCTTGCCAAAATCGTTCTTGCCCTGCAGGCTGCCGTCGTCCAGGCTTTTGTTCTTGGGCACACCCGGGGGCAGTCCGGTGCTGCTGGCAGGTATATTGTAGATCACCCAGTGGACCCAGGTTTTACCCGGGGCGTCCGGGTCGTCCACTATCAAGGCGATGGATTGTGTGCCGTCCGGGATTGTGTCCCAGGACAGGTCTGGTGATACATTATTTCCGTCACATGTATATTCGGACGACAGCATACCACCGTTCTTAAAAACGTCTGAAGAAATCGATATTGCATCCATATTTATGTCCTCCTCTATAAGGGTCTCTTCATCTGGCTCACTGGCTATGCATCCTGAAATAAGTACCAACAGCACAAGAATCAAAAATATCCTCATGATGAAATCCTCCCTTACCAGAGTTTCCTTTTCAAGTATTAATGCCTACCCCTCAACCGCTCAAACACGCCCTCCACCTGCGCAACCGCAGTCCGATATCCCCTCCGGCATTCTATAAGTCGTACCCGCCAGAGCGTGACAATAGATTAACCCTTGCTGCCTGGATTAGCTTTTGCACTAAAAGGAGTGACTTTTTAATTTATTCTGGATAAATGGATTGCGTCAAAAAAGATTCAGCGCAGAGGACGCCGAGAGGCGCAGAGATGTGTTGTTTTTCTCTGCGTGCCTCTGTGCTCTCTGCTTGTCGACAAGAAGTTACATCACAGATTGCCTAAAAAGCTACCCCTTTCATTCGGGGTAATCCTACCGCAGAATGCGTGGATGGTAACGCCCACGTAGT
>JAAXOC010000026.1 GCA_014237145.1 ANME-2 cluster archaeon | reverse complement strand
ACTGGAGGTGAGCCTATAACATTCAACCTCGAAAATATAAAAAAAATGATGGGGTGGTGCCCGAATGTGAATAGGGATATGGGAAAAGATCCATTATCCTTTAATTATTCAAAATCATTTTCACAACGTAATGAAACCATTCGATCAACATCTTTGCCATCATTTTATAAAAATATTTATGCTGGAGGATTAGTAAAAGAAAACTTCATTGGCATAATCTCAATTTTGACTGTTATTTTTTTCTCAAATAATTCCTTAATTCATAAATATGAGATTCAATTAGTAATGTTAGCATTGGTGTTAACACAGTTTGCATTATCCAAGTCAAATATTGAAATCAATGATAAATTTATCGAGGTCCGCACACTATTTCATTGTATTGCAGGTTCAACAACTCATTCATTAGATTCAATAAACACAATACATATAGAGAAAAATAATAAACTAGGAAAATTTATATTATGGGTTATTTTCATTATAGGATTATCTTATATTTTATTATTTTTGTCTCATCTTTTTGCAGGAAAAACTATTGGAGAACTTACCCCAAGTATCGTAGGGATTATTTTTTGTTTTGGTTGGAGCTATATCATGTATGTCACATTAAAATCAGATTACCAGATTCAAATCAGCTTTAATCCACATCCATCTATCAACAATTTGTATATTTATGCAAAGGAAGCGCGGGATATTGCAGACTTACTTGAGGAAGCAAGCAAGGATTCAGGTAATGGTGCAGTAGGTGATGACACGTGAATTTATCAATACTGAGGGTGCATCCGTATGCATTTCTTATTGAGGTATTTAACAGAACTAATAGGGTCTAGTGATTGAAATGATTGCGAACATGGTCGATAAGGTAAAAAGGATGATGGGATGGTGCCCGAATGTGGGTGCTATGGAAGCCAGAAAAGCAATGCAGTTCGATGACATTGTGGTAAATGCATCCGATAGTGATAATGAATTACCTCAATTGACTTCTGGGTGGTTGACTAAATATCGCAACCGGATTTTATTGTACTCACTAATTCTCATGCTGGTGGCTATTTGGCTTTTTATTTCAGAAGGGATAAACAGATTGGACGTATTCATGACAGGTATAATCTCAGGTTTAGTGTTAAGCCTATTTACAGGAGTAACTGAATGGCGCAAACTCAACAAGGCTGCTGCCGGAGGATTTAGAAGGTTGCAGGTAACCAGGAAGCAGATGTTAGTTAACTATCTGATCATAATTGGACTCATAGTCATTGTCATCTTTATCAGCAGTTATTTTGCTGTAAAGACTGGCCGTAACATTAGAGATATTTCTGCCTTTAGTTCAGGTTTCATTTTAATTGTCTGGACCCAGTTTTTTGAAGTGGTTTACTGGGAGTGGAAAAATAAGAAGACATTGATTGTAGAGAAAGCATCTTTTTATGCAGTAGATGCTGAAGTAGGGGGGAGCAAATGAATACGATTAAGCAGGGAATTGTGATGGCAGTATCCGTATTCATATTTTCGGCTCTTTTTAGCAATTTTATGGACGGAAGGATTGACTGGCTATTATCCTTTAGTGTTGCGAGCGGCTTTCTTCTGGGAAGTGTCTTGATGTACCTCTGGCAGAGGGACGGAAAAAAACAGAGGATGTGATCAGATTCTGGTGGATATAGCAGATAGAATGAAAAGGATGATGGGATGGTGCCCGGGTGTAACTCCAGCTAAATACAACACGATCCAACATGTCGATTTTGTAAATCCTTCACAAATGGCATCTGGTGGATCAAATGTTGAAAAATTTGAATCTAACAATGTAATGTTCTTTGCTAACAAATCAGTATTCACTTTTTTCTGTGTTATAAGCGTGAATCTGGTTTTGATGTTTGGCCGGAATCTGGATTATGCAGTATTGATTCCAATTCTCATGATAATGTATTCCTTACTTTATTTCCTTGAATTAAAAATGTTTCAGGCGAGTATTTCTATTGATGAAAACGGTGTGCACTTAAAGTCATTCGAACTAAGAGATGTCGTACTAAACTACAGGGACATTAAATCAGTTAAAACATTTAAATGGAATAAACCTTCAATCGCATTAAAAGCAATAGGGCTAATGATCCTTGTTGCATTTCTTGCTCATTCAGTAATATCCGGGGAATGGAAATTGATTGTATCAATTGCCCCCTTGCTGCCATGGTACTTGCTTGTGAAACATAAGCAAGACCGGGAAAAACATAATCTGGATACACAATTGTATATCGAATCCAGAAAGAAAAAGTGGTATGAACTCTCACCGTATTATTCAGTCATAACAGACCAGATGACCGCATCCGGGATACAGGCTGCTATTGAACATTACAGGGGGGTAAAGTGAGATGGCTGTTTCATTTCAAGATGTCAAGAGAATGTTGGGATGGTGCCCAAACCTGAATTTGAATAATTATCCGATCCCACATAATAATTTAGGATCATCCTCGTCACTAACATATAATGATACAAATCAACCCACATTACTGCCTATACTTTTGAAAAATACTTATGTTGCGGGGTTAAGAAAAGAGGCGATTATTGGATTACTCTTTGCTTTCACTGTTTTTGTTCTCTATCATATATCCGGACATGATTCCTTTTTTAATAAATATGGAATTGAATTAATAATGTTTTCCATTGTGTTAACACAGTTTATCATATCGAGATCAAGCGTTGAAATTAATAGTAAGTATATCAGGGCCAGTACTATATTTCAACGGATTTTGGGTTCAACAACCCATACTTTAGATTCAATAAATACAGTACAGGTACAAAAAAATAAACTATACAGATTAGCGTACTGGGGCTTATTCATAGTAGGAATACTTTGGCTTTTCACCCTTCTTTCACAGACATTTGCAGGAGAACCAATGGAAGACCTTACTCAAAGTCTCATATGGGTTGTTTTTTGTTTTGGTTATGGATATATCATGTACATTGGTTCAAAATCAGTTTACCGTATCCGGATTCATTTTAATCCACATCCATCAATCAACCATTTAATGATGCATACGAAAGATGCACATCAGATTGCAGATATACTTAAAAAAGCAAACAGGCATTCAGGTGATCTTAGTAGGAATTATCAGCCCGGTACTGCTGGTCAAGTGGCGGCAGTTTGTCCAAAAAAATGAAAGCATCTAACACTACAGGAATGTTCCCGACTAAGCTTTGGTTTTTCCAGGTTACAGAACATCTCACAACCAGACAACAACACTTAAATGTCAGTCAATTAGACTATAAACGATAAAATGAATGATGAAAAACTAACCGCTTACCTTAAAAACATCCTGGAAAAAGGCCGGATGGCTGAGGCTATAGATATCTCAAAGGAGATGGGGGCCCAACTTTCTGAAGAGGAGATCAATAGTTATATTTTCCAGTATCTTGATCAGGGATGGCTTTCGAAAGCTGTGGAAGGTTCAAAAGCTGCAGGTGTCGAGCTGCCTGACGATATGCTCTTTGGCTGGATCGATAAATATCTTGAGGAAGGGCAGATATATTCAGCTATTAATGCAATTAAATTCCTTGGAGTACCACTCCCGAAAGACAAGCTCATTGAGGCGGGCCGCAAATGCCTGCTGGAAGGAGAGCTTAACAAGGGCCTGGATGCCTTTAAGGCGGCAGGTGAGGAAGTGCCGGAAGAGGAACTGCTCAGTTGTGGCAACAAGTGTTTTGAAGAGGGTAAGTTATATCCCGGGCTGGAGGCCTATGAAAAAGCAAATAAGACGCCGACTGATGAGTTGCTTACTCTGTGTGGTGACAGGTGTTTTGAAGAGGGTTGGACCAACCGGGGTCTTGAATCGTATGAGCGTTCTAATATGTCTCCTACTAAAGAGAAACTGCTGGCCTGTGCTTCCAGGTGTTTCATGGACAAGAACAAGGATGAAGGCAGAAGGGCTATAGTGGAAGCAAATAAAGCCAGTGAATGAACTGGTGTGAGGGGAGAACCTTTCCTCCACCCAACAACGTAAATAGGAAAAGTTGTAGGAGTTGTTGTAGGAGTAGAAGTAGTTGCATGAGTAATATTAATTATTAGCGAATATTGAAAAATAGCAATTTATTTATAGATTAGCAGAAAAAATACAATGGAGATTTTGCATTAATTCAGTTAACTTTTATTTTAATTGGAAAATAAATAAAGAGTTGATAACATGAAAAAATTGAAAATGTTCATCTTGATAGGTCTAGTCATTATTGGAACAGCAGGAATAGTAAGTGCGCAGCAGACACTGCTAGATGGTGGTAATGGTTTTGATGACGCAATTGAGATAGATCCGGGAAGTTATGTGACAGGTCATGACATTCCATTTGATACACCGGAATACTTTAAACTTACAAATAAAGTTAATGCCGGACAGTTGCTTACAATCAAAGTTATTAATCCGGTAGTGGAAAATCGAACTATAATCAGCAGTGCTAAATTGTATGACATAGATGGGGTAATACTGCTTCCGGAATATGATAATCCTTTGAAGAATGTGGTTGGTGCGGCTGAATCCAGAAGTCATCTCTGGCTGCCCGGTTCACAGGAGAGTTCTTATACATATTACCTGAGCGTTGGTGGTGGCGGGATTCTTGATACCGTGACAGGTACAAAATACATTATCACTATCGATGATAATTTCGATGCCGAAAGTCAAACAGATGCAGGAGCCACGTTTGAAACAGCTATGGAGATAATAGAAGGGACTCATAACGGTTATCTATCTGGATCGCTGGGTACGGACACTAAAGATCTCTACAGGATGGCTGTTGAAGCGGGAACAGTGCTAAACGTTAAAGTGACCCCGCCAAGCGACAGGATGAGAGGTTTTACACTTTACGATGAAGATAGGATAGAAATTGCAACAGAGTATCCAAATAATCCGGATGCGATTACTAAAACAACCCAGGAAATAACCTATAGTGGTGATATCTACATCGGGATCACTTCATATGATGATGATTACGGAGAATATTCTCTGGATCTGGAAATCACCAACGAAACTGGAATAGCTGGTGGAGAGGGACTGGAGGTAATAGAAGATAAAGACAAAGTTGGGTTACCGGAAGATGAAAGTGAATTGCCGGAAGATGAAAGTGGATTACCGGGATTTGAAGTAATATTCACAGTTGCAGGACTCCTATTAGTGACGTTTCTTTTGAAGAGGAAATAATTAAGATATAAGGTAGGGAATGTGTAATATCCGGATCAGCAAAGGTTGCACGATGCAGAGTCTGGTTTGCTGATGGATTATAGAGGCAGTCTAACAATTACTTTTTGAATTGCCGGACAGCCTCTATATAGCACAATTATTTAAGGTATGGATGGCCAAGAAAATCCTCACTTCGTTCGCATTTTTTAAGCCTACAGGAAAGTATATATTTTCCTAAACGTTCAAAAAGAAGATATGAAAATGAACATCCCTAAACCACTCATTCTTATCATACTTGATGGCTGGGGTATAAACCCTGAAATTGAAGGAAATGCAATAGCCAATGCTGATACACCGGTGATGGACTACCTGATGGGAAAATATCCCAATTCCACACTGGAAGCTTCAGGCAAGGCAGTTGGACTTCCCCCGGGCCAGATGGGAAATAGTGAAGTAGGTCACCTGAACCTGGGTAGTGGTCGCGTGGTATACCAGGATATCACAAGGATAGATAAATCGATTGCGGATGGCGATTTCTTTTCTAATAAGGTACTGACCGACGCAGTTGAACATGCACTGACAAACGGCTCATCACTTCATTTGATTGGTCTGCTCTCGGATGGGGGAGTGCATAGTCACATCGAGCACTTGTCTGCACTGCTGGAGATGGTAAAGAATGCAGGACTTGAACAGGTTTTTGTCCATGCATTCCTTGACGGCCGGGACGTCCCGCCGCACTGTGCAGGAGAATATATCACCCGGACCGAAGATCTGATGCGAACACTTGGTACAGGAAAAATTGCTACAATTGGCGGTCGCTATTATGGAATGGATCGGGACAACAGGTGGGAACGTGTCCAGCTTGCCTATGATGCCATAGTACCTGGCAAAGGCCTGGCATCACCCGATGCAGGAAGTGCGGTAAGGGCTGCCTATAAGAGAGGGGAAAATGACGAATTTGTCAAACCCACCGTTATACTGGACGGGAACCATCCAACAGCTACCATACAGGATAATGATGCTGTGATCTTTTTCAATTTCAGGCCTGACAGGGCAAGGGAACTTACCAGGGCCTTGACAATGCAGGATTTTTCAGGGTTTGAACGACAGAAAGAATTGAACCTCTATTTCGTCTGCATGACCCAATACGATGAGACATTTGATCTTCCAATAGCCTTCCCGCCTGCACACATTGACAACACACTGACGGAATACCTGTCAAAAAATGGAAAAAAACAGCTTCATATTGCTGAGACTGAAAAATATGCCCATGTGACGTTCTTCTTTAACGGTGGTGTGGAAAAACCCTGTAAAGGAGAGGACAGGATACTCATACATTCTCCGGATGTGGCAACCTATGACCTGAAGCCTGAGATGAGTGCTTATGAGGTCACAGATGCTGTTGTGGAAAAGATCGTATCAGGCGGTTACGATGTGATCATACTGAACTATGCCAACCCGGATATGGTCGGGCACACTGGCGTTATGGATGCTGCCGTTACGGCCGTAGAGGTTGTGGACGAATGCCTGGGCAGGGTGGTTCGGGCAGTAGAGGATATGGGCGGTGTTGCCGTTATCACGGCAGACCACGGCAATAGTGAGCAGATGATCTATTATGAGGATAAGAGCCCGCATACTACACACACCACCAACCGGGTGCCCCTGGTATTTGTATCAGATATGGATGTGGACCTTAAAGACGGTATGTTCGCAGATATCGCCCCCACCATACTGGAACTGCTGCACCTGGATGTGCCGCCCCAGATGACGGGGCAGTCCCTTCTCCTCAGAAAAGATAATTAAGAATAATTCCAAATAGACCTGCATATGGTAAAAACAGCAGTGGTCTTTGACAGTGCAGGCACACTTTTAGACATGTACAGGGCAGCAAAGGACCTCAGGAGCGGTTCCATTTATTATGATATTGTGACAACTGACCTTGCAGGAACTAATCCCGATTTTGCCATTATTATTCTGCACATTGAGCCAGAACAGTTGATGCAGATGGACGGGAGTTATCCGGTACATCGATGTATTAAGGAATTAAATGTTAAGATCGATATTGGTTGCAGCAAAAAATCATTGAGTATTGATGAGGCACATTCCATTATCAGTTCTGATCCCTTAGCACTGGTATCTGACCTCCAGGAAGTGCTGGAAGCAGTATGGGATCGCTGTGATAATAAGCAATATTTGGGCGTGGGCCTGATGGTCGATGCGGCCCGACGTTGTATCCCATATACATTGAGTACGGGCGGATGCCCGTATCCTGAAGCAGAGGATGTTGTATCCCAGCTTGAAGCGTTAGGTGTAGATACATTTATTGCATCAGGCGATAAGCAGGAGGATGTTGAAATGGTATCAAGAAGTATCGGTGTCAAAAAGGAGCATACCTTCGGGCTTTCAACTCCGCAGCGTAAATGCAGGATCATCAGGGAACTTAAACTATAAGATGAAAAGGTCGTTATGGTAGGAGATGCTATTAATGACATAATGGCATTCAGGGAAGCCGATTTTGCTGTGTTGACAGTCCAGCAGCGAAACTCAAGGCCTGAAAGATTGTGCCGCGAATCGGATGCAGTGATCGACCATATTACCCAGATCGTTCCACTGGTGCGTGATTTACTTTGAAAACAGGGAACCCGGTACTTTTAAAAGGCAGCGGTAAGAACTATTTTGTAACGGCAGGTAACGGGGACCTGCATACAGAAGTGGGTGTGTTCAAGCTGGACAGATTGCTTGAAATGGAGTACGGTGATCCTATTGCATCGCACCTGGGATTTGAATTAAAGACACGCTGTCCAAGGGCCCCTGATTTTTTTGGGAAGTTGAAAAGAACCGGAGCGCCTGTAAATCCAAAGGACATCGGTATGATCATATCCCATACCGGTCTGAATAAACAAGACACTGTACTGGATGCAGGCACTGGCTCGGGCATCCTTGCTATTTATCTAGGACTTATAGCAAAAAGGGTGCTATCGTATGAGGCCAGGCAGGATTTCCTGGATGTGGCCAGGTCTAATATCGCCCTTGCAGGTCTTGATAATGTGGATGTGCGATATGGGGATATACTGCAGGAGATACATTCAATTGATGAGACCTTTGATGTGGTCACCCTTGATCTGCAACATGCATCCGATGTTGTACCGCTTGTGCCTGAAGTGTTGAACCCGGGCGGTTTTTGCGTGGTGTTCTCACCTTTTGTGGAACAGGCAAAGGATGTGCGTAATGCCATCAGTATGATCGAACTTGAAGAGGTTGTCACCTTTGAATGTACCCAGCGTGAAATATCCTTTAGCGAAAGAGGGACGCGTCCGTCTACGACCAGGGTGGGACATTCGGGCTATGTCACATTTGCCAGGATACCTTGATTGTTACCAATTCTGTTACCAAAAAATATATTAATTTTCAAGATAACATAGTTAATTACTCCAGTTGTGTGTATCAGTGAGAATACTGACGACACTGGAGTCAGGTGGGCTGGTAATGAAGGACCGGGTGGTCAGTCAGCACATGAATATAATACTAGGTGTTGGTCGGTCATCAATGTTGTGAAAGGCATGGGGTCCACTAAGATCTCTTAAACCGGATGATCGGTGATCCTTCATTGAAAGCAACGTTGGCACAATTGCACTGCACTTGTGTGGAGTAAATAAATCAAGGGAAATTCCCTTAAGGGACTCCTTGAGAAAGCGGGGTCAGCCCACCACCACAGAATATTTTACGCTGGCCTTATTTGTATCGCATTTAAAATAATTACGTCAGTCGGTCCCAAAAACACATAAATAAACTGGAAAAAACAGTGTGAAGATTCCCGTTGAAAATTGACCCCTTTTTCCCACCAATTTTGACCCCCCCC
>JAAXOC010000025.1 GCA_014237145.1 ANME-2 cluster archaeon | reverse complement strand
CTGCGTAAATCAGTGTAAATCTGCGTCTTAAAAATAACTGGGAAATGGAACAGTGTCAGATAATATATCTAGCGATATTGTATGGTTGACTCGACACTACTATCCAATATCAAGTTATTCTCATGGGGCAGGGGATTTAAACCCCCCGCCTCCTGAAGCCTATATAGATAGCACCGGCTGCCAGCACCACGATCAGCATTCCAAGAAAATCAGCCCCTGAGAATGACATCGGTCCCGTATCTGATGGCTGGGCGCTCTCATCCTGCATCTCGTATCCTTCCACGTAATCGCTTGGATTGCTCGAACCTTCACCACCGGCACCTGAATCCTGAATCAACTTTGTATCCAGACCAGCGCCTGCACCTGCATCCGTACTTTCATTGCCAGTTCCGCTATCATGAAGCCTCCGCCATGCGCTACTACTGCTGTCGTCATTGATGGTTTTAGTCACAGGTTGTTCTGTCTGCCGTCCTGTGGCTTCATCCATCAGCTGGCGGTACTTTTCGATATCCTCTGCACTTAAACCGGGGACAGACAACATGCCGCTGATGTATTTATCAAGCAAGGGGTTGCCACAGGTGTGGTGGCAGCAGATGACGCCGTTGTCTGCTACGGATTCCACGTATTCGCGTACGAGGTTTTCAACTACGTTTGGATCCGATGTTGTCCAGTAGCCTTTGTGGACCGCTTCAAGCATTCTGGCGTTCATGGACTGGCGTGCCCATGGATTCTCCTCATCGAACCAGTCTTCCAGCCCGAGGTCATACTTATCCGTGACATAGACATCATAGAACTCTTTCCACATATCGTCAGTGATCTCGTCAGGAAGCGTGACCGCCAGACCCCAGAAGTCTTCCAGCACACTATCGATCTCGCTTGCCCCTGCATAATCATGCAGCATCATACCTTTGATCCATTTTTCATTAAAGTATTTGGCACGCAGATCCCTTGCAAGGAATTCAGCAAAGGTCTCTACCACCGCATTGTCTGGATCCTTGAGATTAACGATGTACATCTGCGGAGTCGTTCCGGAAACTTCCCTTACAGCCATACCAAATCCTCCGAAGAACTCATAGACATGGTCAAAGACCACGCTGCCACTGCCCCGGCCATCATTGCCGCTGCGGCTGAACAGGACGGCATCAGTATCAGAAAGCACCTGTCTGAAAACGTTGCCATCGAGATTTCCCCATATACTGTCACCATATGCATAACTCATAGAGTCAATGTAAAGATTGGCAAGTTTACTTTCCTCTTGCCATGTACCACTGGCACTCACAGCTTCCCGGAATCCTCCAGCTCCCCAGCTTCCTTCATCAGGACCAAATACCCTGCATCCGGATAGCCTCCTTGCCTCATCTTCGGTATAGTTGTTAGTTTTCATAAGGGCTATATATATTGCCTCAGAGTTCTCTTTGACATAATTGTCGTATGTGGAATTGTCTGCCTGTGCTGCCAGCCGTGCACCCCTGTCCATCAACTGGACCTGCCACTTCCAGTTGTCACGATATATTCCAGTCATGGTGACCACGACATCGATCCTGGGTCTTTTAAGTTCATCTTCCGGGATCAGCTCCACACCAATAACCTTTCCCATCGAATCCCATGTAGGTTTCACTCCCATCATGTAGAGTATCTCGGATTCCATGACACCTTTGTGCCTGAAGGATTCGCCAGACCACAGCACAAAACCAACCTTTCTGGGATATTCTCCGTAGGTTTGGTTCCATTCGATGAGGAACGCATCCACCAGTTTCGTACCGACATTCCATGATTCTTTTGTTGGAACAATGTTCGGATTGAATGCATAGAAGTTCTTTCCGGTGGGTAGGACCTCCGGACTTCTCAATGGGTCATCTCCAAGAGCAGGCGGAATATATTTCCCATCCAGGGCATCGATCATCGCAGGGATCTCAATGATACATCCCCTGATGTTCTCAGCATACCGGATAGCAAGGTTGAGGTCCTCCACAACCATCATCTGTTCATCAGAGAGACGCTGTATTAAAACAACATTGCACTCTGGCACAATATTTCCTGTTTCGTTTGAATATATATTGCCAGTAACTTGTCCAAGGAGAGAATTAAGGTTCAGTGCTTCACCCCTTTCATCCTTCTCCATATTAATATCAATATTGTTGGCTGTCCCGTCCTTGATCTCAACGTTCTTCGTTGCAATGTACCAGCTATCTCCATACTTGGAAACACTATGATAAAATGCGGTTACAACATATTTTCCATCAGGCAGGTTTGAGAATGTGTAATTACCTGTTGAGTCACTGATACTAACTTCAAGAATATTGTTATCTTTCTGGACCACGACCGTTGCATTAGGTACCTCCAACAGAGGCCCCATTGGACTGTAGGTAATATTTCCAAATATTGTGCCTGCACCAGTAGGTTTTGAAATAGGGGGATTGTTCTCTAACAGCTCAATAATATATTCAAGTTCAATATTTCCTGTACCTGTCGCATTTTTTGAAAGGTTCAACCTTACACCGGACAGTGCCTGACCGTCTTGTATTGTAATGTACTCATTTCCGGTCAGCCAGCCACCATCAGTTTCTTTTAATGCATAGAGTGCGTATTTTCCATCCTTTACCATTGAGAAATTATATTCCCCGGATCCATCGCATGTGGTATTTGCAATGAACTCTCCTGATGAATATGTGATATTGAACCGATCAATTAGCAGATCCATTGGATCAGTTCCATTGACCAGGACATCGTCCAGGAGATCGTCAAGCAGATTCGGTGAATGTGCAGGACTCAGGTCATCCGGATCTTCACACAGGTTTGCCGCAGCAATATGCTCTCCAAAATTCCCACCGAGCATTGATTTCACCATGGCAATAAGCCCTTCATCATCCATCTGTTCTCCAAGGATATGCAATCCATACGGCATGTATTCACTTGCGATCTCATGCAAATAGTCATGCACAGGACCGTATAGAATAAAGTTGTCAAACTCGGTTTCATTCATCTCCCACAGATCATCATCAGATACATTGAACTCATGTTCAAAGTTCAGGTCAGCGTATATATCTATGATCGATTTCTTGTATTCGGCTGCTAAATTCTCATCTTCTTCTGTCTCGTAATAGTGCATCTTATCATGCAGAAGAGTGAGATTCCCGTAGAGTCCTGCACTCATGATCGCAGGAGTTGCATGGTCCACCATAACAGCGTTACCTCTCCTCTTTGCCATTATACCTTCTCCGATACCGCCTACCTCATAGAGGTATACCACAGGCATGTCCTGGATCAGGATCGCAGGCCAGCATGTCTTTATTGAAAGACTTGTACCTTTGCCCTGCAGCCATTCCTGTGTCCCATGCCGTCCAAAGTGAACAATGGCATCCGCATCATATCCGTTCTTAAGCCATAGGTAGAATGCAATGTACTGGTGAGATGGAGGCATTGTCTGGTCATGGTACAACAGGGTATCATTCTGTGAGAAGCCTCTTGCAGCCTGGGGCGCAATAAGAATGTTCCCGACCGTGATCTTGGGGATAACAAAGTATTTACCACTCTCATTCTCATAAACCATAGCCTGTCCGGGAGGCTCACCCCATGTATCGATCACACTCTGCCTTGCTTCAGGTTCTATTTCATTGAACCACTCCATGTACGTCTCGACAGGCAGGAGTTCAACATCATAGTTCTCTACCATATTCCTGAGCTCACCAGGTGCCCATACCCCGATATTTCTGCCCTGTTGCAGCACGAGCTGCAAAAATTCGGACCTGTTCGGTTGCATTCCGTCAAGGTCGTATCCGCTTTCGTTCATCGCATCCAGCAGGTTCGGTATGCTGGGAACAACATCAAGATTACCTGCGACCATTGCCCCGGCTTTACCGTGAGCGTAGTATATGATTGCAACTTTCTTTTCCTCATTATCGATACGCTGCAGATCCATCCATCGTATCGTTCTGTCGATCATCCAATCTATCTGGTAGTCGATCGGTTTGAGCACCCTTGCCTGGAGTGTTTCATCGTATTCCTTTCCGCCAACTACTATGGATTCGATCTCGCCGCCTATCTCCATGATCGGTATCTGGTACTGGAACCAGCAATCCTGGCCTGTGCTGGAATTTTCCCATTCCTTGATAGTACCTTCATAGACGATCCCATTGATAACAGGCACATTCGCTTCCTGCAGATATTCAGTATTCTTTACAGCAGAAGACATTATCCACACACCCTTCCCAAGATCTATGAATGCGTTCACTTTCCATGTATCATCGTTCTTGAAGAAGCTGTAAGAATCATCTGTAAACATGACTGATGGTAAATAAGCAGGGATTACGTTAATTCCTCTGGCTTCCAGTTCTTTTATAACGCTTTTCACCACATTGTCGCATATCTTCTCATCCCATGATTTGAAGAACGTGACCCCGACCGTGTAATTGTCAGGATTATAGACATGGTGAGTACCATCATTTGTTTTATACCATTCCAGATATGAACCCAGGTCCTCAAAAAGGTCATCCGCATCCGGGTGGCATATAGCAACCTCTGGCATTTCCGACGGTGCCTCGATCTCGATCTCACTATCATATTCACTGAAGGGCTTTGAAAGATTTACCACTGAAAGATACGTGATCAGACGGTTGATATTTCCATCGTATCTCACGTCCCAGTAATCCGCAAGATATGGATGTCCTGTATGATTGACGGTCCCTACACCATAGTTCCAGTCAACCACATGAGCTTCATCCGTTTTATTTTGCATCATTTCGAGTATCTGGGGCTTCAGGTTCGCCCCCATAAAGCTCATACCACCTTTTCTGGTTATGAATATGATGTCATATTGACTTAGATCGATGCTATCATTAAAAGGACTGAAAAGGGATTCAACCGTATCCAAACGGTAAGTTCCGTACACATCGATATTGTCCATACCCATTTCTGCAACCGTTTTTTTCACCCTGCAGGTATCGTCAGCACCTATTACCAGAAATACGATGCTTTTATTTTTATAAACATCAGGCAGCCTTGTGGTGATGTAATTATCCTTAACCTCAATAGCAGTGCCATTTACATTGGTCGCGGTCAGTGTTACTGAATAGGTTCCCACACTATTGTATGCATGGATTGGGTTGGATTGCGTGGAGTTTTCTCCATCTCCAAAGTCCCATAACCACGAAGTAGCATTTGTTGACCCATCAGTGAAGGCCACGTTCAGTGGTGCATCCCCTGATGTGACATTTACCGTAAAAGCGGCTATCGGAAGTGACAGCACTGGTGGTACTGGTTGTTCAGATGCCTGTTTCAGCAGAGCAACGGTTACATCAGAACAATTCTGTGCAGAACCTCCCATCGGTGTCGAAAGTGTCTTTCCGGAAATGGAAGCTCTTTGCAGTAAAGATAATACTGGATCCTGTGTGCCGGGATCTGCGAAGCCAAGTGTCAAATTAGCGTTGACAATATCCTGACCATTATCGATCACAATATCGGATTCGACCATAAGCCATTTACCACCCATGTCAGGGGTGTATTTCAGGGCAACAAGCTGGTAATTTCCATTTGGAATATCAGTAAAAGCATAATTCCCATCGACATCACTGGTTGTGTTTGCAACCAGTCCGGATCCGGTTTTAAGCACAACGGTTACATCAGAATAATTCTGTACACCCCCTCCCATTGGTGTCGAAAGTGTTTTTCCGGAAATGGATGCTCTTTGCAGTAAAGATAATACTGGATACTGTGCGCCTGGATCTGCGAAGCCAAGTGTCAAATCAGCATTGACAATATCCGTACCATTCTCGATCACAATATCGGATTCGGCCATGAGCCATATACCCTCACCACCCATGGCAGGGATGTATTTAAGGGCAACAAGCTGGTAATTTCCATTTGGAATATCAGTAAAAGCATAATTCCCATCGACATCACTTGTTGTGTTTGCAACCAGTCCGGATTCGGTTTTAAGCACAACGGTTACATCAGAACAGTTCTGTGCAGCCCCTCCCATCGGTGTCGAAAGTGTCTTTCCGGAAATGGAAGCTCTTTGCAGTAAAGATAATACTGGATCCTGTGCGCCGGGATCTGCAAAGCCAAGTGTCAAATTAGCATTGATAATATCCGTACCATTCCCGATCACAACATCGGATTCGACCATAAGCCATTTACCACCCATGACAGGGGTATATTTCAGGGCAACAAGCTGGTAATTGCCGTTTGGAATATCAATAAAAGTGTAATCTCCATAGGCATCACTTGTGGTGTTTGCAACCAGTTCCATTGTTATTTCTTCTGCCGATACAACTTGTGCAAATACTAAAATAAGCAATGCACTTAAGACCAATAAATTACTTTTGACATCACGCATGTTGTTCACCTTGACAATGTGCACGACATCCCGGCTTATTTGCCTGGCAGCAGGACCGGGATGTCAAACATTTTATTGTTTTTTATTCCACTTTATTTATAATTACACAACTTCAACTTAAGTTTATCTGTTTTAATTCAAGTTCACTTGTCTAAATAATCAAAAAAAAATCAAATATGGCGGCAGGAGGCTTAACTCCCCCGCCTCCTGAAGCCTATATAGATAGCACCGGCTGCCAGCACCACGATCAGCATTCCCGCAATATCAGTACTTGAGAATGATATTGGTCCCGCATCTGCTGACCCTGTGCTCTCGTCCTGCATCTCGTATCCTTCCACGTAATTGGCAGGATTACTTACACCTTCGCCGCCGACACCTGCATCCTGAATCAACTCTCCATCCATACCAGCGCCTGAGCCTGCATCCGTGCTCTCATTGCCAGTTCCGCTATCATGAAGCCTCCGCCATGCGCTACTACTGCTGTCGTCATTGATGGTCTCAGTCGCAGGTTGTTCCGTTTGTAGCCCGGTGGCTTCATCCATCAGCTTGCGGTACTCTTCAGCGTCTTCTGCACTGAGACCGGGAACAGACAGCATGCCGCTTATGTATTCATCAAGCAAGGGGTTGCCGCAGGTGTGGTGGCAGCAGGTGACGCCGTTATCGGCTACGGATTCCACGTATTCGCGTACAAGGTTTTCAAGCATGTTTGGATCCGATGGTGTCCAATAGCCCTTGCGGACTGCTTCAAGCATCCGTGCGTTTATGGACTGGTGTGCCCATGGATTCTCATCATCGAACCAATCATCCAATCTGAGGTCATATTTATCCTCTATGTAGACCGCGTACATTTCGTTCCACATATCAGCGGTTACCGCATCCGGGAGCATGACATTTAATCCCCAGAAATCCTCAAATATGCTATCAAGTTCGCTGGCACCAGTGTAACCGTGTTCCATCATGCCTTTGATATATTCCCGATTCCAGTATGTGGAACGCAGTTCTCTTGCAAGGAATTTACCAAGGGTTTCTGTTATTGCCTGATTCGGATCCTTGAGGTTGACTATGAACATTTCAGGAGTCTCACCGGATACATGCCTGACTGCCATGCCAAAACCACCGAAGAACTCATAAGTGTGATCAAAAATCACACTGCTGCTTCCACGACCGGAATTACCGCTTCGGCTGAAGAAAACAGCCTCTGTATCGGCAAGTGCATTCCTGAATACTTCAGTATCCTTGAAAGCCCATACATTATCACCGTAAGCATAACCCATGGAATTCAGGTAGAGATTAGCAAGTTTCTCATCATCATCCCAGCTACCGCTTGCATCAACCGCATTTGTAAGGCCGCCAATACCCCAGCTTCCATCATCCGGACCAAACAGCCTGCACATAGAAAGATCACTGGCTTCGGATGGGCTGTAGTTGCCGGTATCCCAAAGGGCAGCATAGATAGCATCACAATGCTCCTTGACATAGTTATCATAGGTGACATTTTCAGCCTGTGCTGCAAGCCTCACTGCCCTGTCCATCAATTGAACCTGCCATTTCCAGTTATCACGGTAAACACCTGTCATAGTAACGACAACATCAATCCTGGGTCTTCCAAGCTCATCTTCAGGGATAAGTTTCACACCTTCCACCTTACCGGAAGAACTCCAGACCGGCTCCACACCCAACAAATACAGGACTTCAGATTCCATAACGCCTTTATGCCTCATGGATTCAGAAGACCATAATACAAATCCGACCTTCTCAGGATACTGCCCATCATGAGTCTCTTTCCATTCCTCAAGGAATTCATCAACAAGTTGCTTGCCAATTTCCCATGATTCCTTTGTCGGGACAATGTTCGGATTAAATGCATAGAAATTCTTTCCTGTTGGCAAAACTTCATCAGGGCTTCTTGTCGGATCATCGCCTAATGCCGGAGGAATGTATTTTCCTTCAAGGGCATTGATCATACTTTCAACTTCAGCATTCGTGCATTCTTTAATACCATCGGCATAATCAATTGCATTGTAAAGATAATTTACAACAGTTAACTGAGCATCTGACATACGCCTGATCAATACAACATTGCAATCCGGTTCAGCACCCTGGCTTTCATCCGAACAGGTACCTGAAACCTCTCCAAGAATAGAGTTAGTAACCGCTCCAGCATCATTGTCTTTGTTCATGCCAAAGTCAATGTTAATCCTGTTAGATTCGGTTGTATTGATTTCAATACTTTCAGTTTTAAGATACCAGTTTCCACTGCTACTGAGATATAGTGCCGTAATATCATATTCACCATCCGGAATTCCTGTAAATGTGTAGTTACCCGTTGAACTGGATAGCTGAACATCAATTACATCGCCATCCTGCTGGAGAATTACCTTTACATCTTCTTTGTATACTGGGTAACCCATCGGTGAATAGTAGGTCTGCCCGAAAATCTCTACTGAACCTGACAATTCAACAGGCAGATTCGCTTCCAGAAGATCAAGAACATATTCAAGCTCCAGATTAGAGGTGCCTGTGGCATTCTTTGTAAGGTTTAGCTGGATTTTGGAAATGGATTCACCATTTTCAACCGTTACATACTCTTTTCCTGTAAGCCATCCGTTATTTTCCTCTTTCAATGCATAAACGGTGTATTTCCCTTCTTTTACAAATGAGAATTTGTATTCACCGGATGCATTACTTGTAACATTTGCATAGTACTGACCGGACAAATAGTCAATGTTGAACCTGTCAATAACGACATCCATAGGATCAGTTTCGTTCACCAGAACATCTTCAAGCATATTATCAAGAACAGTAGGTGAATGTGCCGGGTTTAACTCATCAGGATCTTCACAGATGCCTGTTGCATTGACATGCCTCATAAAATCATTTCCTAGCATCGACTTGACCATTGCAATGAGTCCTTCGTCAATCATATCCTCACCGAGTATGTGGAAACCGTAAGTCATGTACGAAGCTGCAATTTCATGCAGGTAATCATGTACCGACCCGTAAAGGATGAAATTGTCAAAGGTTTCATTTTCCATTGTGTAAAGATCTTCGGAAGAGTTACCAAGTTCATGTTCGAAATTCAGGTCTTCATAATACTCAATTATGGATTTCTTGTATTCCTGCTTAAGGGAACCTTCTGCTTCTTCGTAATTGTGCATGGCATCATGAAGCATTGTCAGATTACCGTAGAGGCCAGAATTAATAACCGGGGCAGTAAGGTGATCAACCATCACAGCATTACCTCTCCTCTTTGCGGTTATACCTTCACCTATACCTCCAACATCATAGAGGTAAACAACCGGCATATCCTGTATAAGGATTGCAGGCCAGCATTCCTTAGCCGACAGGCCTACACCTTTACCCTGTAGCCATTCCTGTGTACCGTGCCTTCCGAAATGAACTACAGCATCCGTACCCAAACCACCTTCACTTGGCTCGTGGTTCAGCCAGAGATAGAATGCAATGTAGTTGTGTGATGGCGGAACTGATTGGTCATGATAAAGCATTGAGTCACTGGTCGTGAGACCTCGTGGAGGCTGCGGTGCAATGAGAATATTGCCAACCTCGATCTTCGGAAACACAAAGTACTGGCCAGATTCGTTTTCATAAACCATTCCCTTTCCGGGTGCTTCACCCCATGTGTCAATTACACTCTGGCATGCTGCAGGTTCGAGCTCTTCAAACCACCCAAGATACGTTTCCACAGGCAAAAGTTCCACGTCATGGTTTTCAACCATGTATTCCAGTTCGCCAGGTGCCCATACTCCTATGTTCCTGCCCTGCTGAAGCACAAGTTCAAGGAACTCCGATCTGTTCAGGTTCATACCATCCAGATCATAACCGCTTTCATTCATAGCATCTAGGAAGTTTTGGATACTGGGTACAACATCAAGATTTGCAGCCACCATTGCACCCTGCTTTCCATGGTTGTAATAGATTATCGCAACCTTCTTGTCGTGGTTTTCAATGCGCTGCAAATCCATCCAGCCGACTGTGCGGTTTATCAGCCAGTCCATCTGATAATCGATAGGCTGGAAAGACCAGGCATCCAGTTCTTCATCATATTCCTTCCCGCCGATAACTATGGATTCGATCTCACCACCAATTTCCATTATAGGAATCTGGTACTGGAACCTGCCGTCCTGTCCGTTAACGGATTCTTCCCATTCTTCTATCGTGCCCTGATACTGGATACCATTGATAACAGGTACATTCATATCCTGAAGGGCTTCGGTGTGCCATACGGAAGAAGACATCCTGGACACGCCCATTCCAATGTCAATGAATGCATTAACTTTGTATTTACCATTAGCTTTAAAGAACGCTTCTGCATCATCCATCTCGTATAATACTCCAGGACGAAAAGCAGGGATCACATTGATTCCTCTGGATTCAAGCTCTGTTATGAGATCTTCGGTAATACCATCACAGAGGTCACCGTCATGTCCTGCAAAGAATGTGACACCTACCGTGTAGTTCTCAGGGTTATAGACGTGGTGTGTACCATCATCATCGGAATACCATTCAAGATAAGATCCCAGATCTTCAAATATTTCGTATCCGGAATCCGGATGGACGATACCATTGGTAGGTGGTATAGAGGGTTCTTCTATTCTAATGGAGCCAGTATAATTTGCGAAAGGTTCTGAAAGGTCAACCACTGAAAGATAGGTGATCAGGCGAATGATGTTGTTATCATACTGTTTAAGCCAGTAGTCTTCAAGATATGGATGTCCAGTGTGATTGACATAATTTATGCCTGGGAAATCTTCCAGATCATAGTTCCAGTCATAGACAAAAGTGCCCGGATTGGTTTTATTGATCATTTCATGAATCTGGGGTTTCAGGTTTGCACCAAGGAAGCTCATGCTGCCTTTCCAGCTAATGAAAACAATGTCATACTTGCTCATATTGATGTTATCATCAAATGGTGTGTAGAGAATTTCCACACGGTTTTCACGGTTACTGCCATACACATCCACCCAGTCATCCATACCCATGTCCTCAACAGCCTGTTTTACCATGGAGGTTTCTTCAGCGCCAATAACAAGGAAAAGGATTTGATGAGTTCTATTGGTATCGGGCAAGTTACTCGTAATCAATTTGATCTTTCTTTCGACATCACTACCTTTTGGATTACTGACAGTGAATTTTACGTTAAAGAATCCTACACTATCATACGTATGTACCGGGTTTTGATCTGTTGAATTAGCGCCGTCACCGAAATCCCAGTACCATGAAGTTGCATTTTCGGATAAGTCATTGAATTGGACAGTTAAGGGGCAGTCTCCATAAGTTGTATTCGCTGAGAAGATGGCAACTGGCATGGAGTATGTTACTTCTTCCTCAAAAACATATACCTTTTTCAACAGAACAAGATCCGTACCAACTTTTGCGGAGCCTGTCTTACTGACCGTCAGACCCGAAACAGTAGTACGATCAAGGTAGGAAAGGATAGCATCATGGTCATTACTGTCATTTTTGCGCATGGCAAAAGTAACGTTTGCGGAAGTACCATTTTCAATGGAAAATTCACTCACGTTGGTAAGCCACATACCACCCATGGCACTGCTGTAGATAACACCCGATAAACGATAATCACCATTGGGAATGGCGGAAAATACGTAATCACCCGTAGCATTACTGGTAGTGTTGGCAATGAAATTGCCATTATGGTCAGTTAAGATAAGGTCAGTACCTACCTTCGCAGAACCGGTCTTACTTACAGTTTTACCCAAAACAGTAGTACTATCGAGGTAAGAAAGAATAGCATTGTGATCATTACTGGCATTCTTACGCATGGCAAAAGTTATGTCCACAGATGTCCCGTTTTCGATGGTAAATTCACTCACGTTGGTAAGCCACATGCCGCCCATGGCACTGCTATAAATAACACCTGACAATCTATAGTCACCGTTAGTGACGTCGGTGAAAAGATAATTACCGGTGCCATTGCTGGTGGTGTTGGCAACGAACTCACCATTCTGGTTAGTCAAGACAAGGTAAGTACCTACCTTCGCATAACCGGTTTTGCTCACGGTTCTACCAGAAATAGCAGTACGATCAAGGTAAGAAAGAATAGCATTGTGATCATTGCTGGAATTGCTTCTCATAGCAAAAGTTATGTCCACGGATGTCCCGTTTTCAATGGTAAATTCACTCACATTGGTAAGCCACATACCACCCATGGCACTACTATAGATCACAGAAGCCAGCCGATACTCTCCATTGGGGACATCAGTGAAACTGAAATTCCCATTTGCATCACTTGTCGTATTGGCAACAAGTTCCATATTGTTACAGTTTGCAGCCGATACCACTGATACAAGCATCACAATAAGCAATACACTTAAAACCAATGAGCAAATTTTCATTTTTCCCACACCATTTTTACTACCATTCACCTGTTTGTTCCACATATTATCCACCTATTTATCCACCAAGCAATTTTATTTACTTTAACTCAAGTTCACTTGTCTAAATAATCAAAAAAAAACCAAATATGGCGGCAGGAGGTTTAACCCCCCCGCCTCCTGAAGCCTATATAGATAGCGCCGGCAGCCAGCACCACGATCAGCATTCCCACAATATCAGCAGCTGAGAATGATATTGGTCCCGCATCTGCTGACCCTGTGCTCTCATCCTGCATTTCGTATCCTTCCACGTAATCGGCAGGATTACTTACACCTTCGCCGCCAGCGCCTGCTTCCTGCATCAGTTCAGCATCCAGACCAGCGCCTGAACCTGCATCCGTACTTTCATTACCTGACCTGCTGCTCTGGAACCGCCGCCATGTGCTACTACTACTGCTGCCGTCAACGATGGTCTCAGTCGCAGGTTCTGTCTGCCGTCCAGTGGCTTTATCCATCAGCTGGCGGTACTTTTCGATGTCCTCAGCACTGAGACCGGCAACTGACATCATACCTTCTATATATTCGTTCAGGGTTGGATTGCCACATGTATGATGACAGCAGGTCACTCCTTCCTCAACAACCGATTCTACGTATTCCTTTACCAGATTCTGGATAACATCATCGGAGACATGCCAATCAGATCGATGAATGGAATTTAGCATGTTCGCAGTCATTGACTGGTATGCATAAGGATTTGTTTCCTTTAGATAATCGGAAACACCGATGTTGTACTGGTCAAGAACATACGTCTCATAGACTTCGTCCCACATCGAATCGGTGATAAGATCCGGCATCACAGTGTCCCATAAGCCCATGTTCCCGATAAAAGCATCCATGTAACGGGTACCATCGTATCCATGCTCCTTCATTCCCTCGATCCATGTGGGATTGAGGTAACGTGAACGTAAATCCTTACTCAGGAAATGGTTCAGGGTCTCAATTTTTGCACCGTCAATATCACGCTGGTTATTGATGTACATGTCAGGTGTGTTACCCCTGGTCACGCTTTCAACAGCCAGACTTAGACCACCAAAGTATGCTGCAACCATCGGATGTTCCAGGGTACCATAAAGGTTTGAGGTGCGGCTGAACACTCCCACTTCGACATCGGCAAGGTTCTGCCGGAAGACATCCGTGTACTGCTCACCCCACATTTCCTGACCGTAGATGTACCCCATCCGGTCTATGTAGAGATCAGCGATCTTCTTCCTTTCTTCCCAGGTATCGCTGCTGATGACATGCTCGATCCCAGGGGTGTATGAACCCGGAGGAGGACAGAATATACGAGATACGGAAAGGTTGTATGCCGTTTTATTGTCATAATCTACGTCAATCAGGGACTGATAGATTGAATTTGAGTTCTGTTTGACATAGTTGGGGTATAGATCATCATCCGCTTCGGATGCAAGCCGCACAGCCTTATCAATCAATTGAAGCCTACTTCCATACATGTCCCTGTACGAACCCGAAGTAGTTACCAACACATCAATCCTGGACCTTCCCAGTTCGCTGGAGTTGATGAGTTCAACATTATTTACTCTTCCTTTACTATCCCACACTGGTTTTACTCCAAGCAGGTAAAATATCTCGGATTCCATAGTCCCCTGATGCCTTGTGGTCTCAATTGACCAGAGAAGGAAAGCTACTTTTCTTGGGTATGTGCCGTTTTTTGCAAGACGTAGGGCAATCAGTTCGTCTGCAAGATCCGTACCCACCTTCCATGCAGCAGTTGTCGGGATGAGCCTGTCATCAAATGTGCAAAGGTTTCTGCCCGTGGGCAAAGCATCCGGGTTTCTTATAGGATCACCGGCTGGCCCCGGAGGTATGTATTTACCCTCAAGAGCATCGAGAATGCGTGGGATCTCAATAGTACACCCGTTGATCCTTGTTGTGTATTCAATAGAAATGTTCAGGTCCGCTGTTATATTCTCAGACACTGCCCCAAGTATCATGTTCTGTGCATTAACTGCAGAAGTTCCATTAAGTACAGTCTCATTCAGGAGAGCCGTAGTCAGTCCTTTTGTGGAATTGATCAACTGTACATGCTGTTTAAATTCCTTCCCCAACATGGATCCTACCATCGCCACCAGACTCTCCCCGGTTGGCGGCTCGCTGAGAGTGTGGGAACCATAAGGCATGAATGTTGTTTTCAGCTCCTGCAAGTAATCGTCCAGATCATCGATAAAGACGTCTGTGGCAGTAACGTTGCCTTCGATGTCTTCCAGATTCACTTCCATATCCTTATCCAGATCCAGTTCCCTTGTCTGATTGATGATGTCAGACCTGTACTGTACTTTTACCCCTTCATCAACCACCTGTCTGTACATCCCAATGTCCTGCTGTAGTATTGACAGGTTCCCATAGAGACCGGACGGTACAATGGTTGGTGTCATGAAGTCCACAATAAGCATGTTTGCTCTCCGGCGGTCAAAGATACCTTCGGCATCCATGGGCAGAACGTGTACTATGGGCATATCCTGCAGAAGTATAGCTCCCCAATCCTGTGCAGAGAGACCAGCCTCCTTACCCGGCATCGCCATAATACTGGTGAATATCGGGAACAGTGCATCGGCGTCATATACCTTCCCAAGATACAAGTAGAAAGCAAGATTTTGATGAGTTGGCGGAATGGAACCGTCATGGTACATCACTGTCTCGTTCTGATCCCATCCCCACATAGGATCAGGGGCCAGTATTACATTTCCAAACTCGATCGTGGGAATGACAAGGTACTTGCCGGTCCCATTCTCGTAGACCATAATCTCACCTGGTGGTTCACCCCAGATATTGATCATTTCTTCCTGCTTCTCTTGCGACAATCCATTGAACCACTCAAGATACTGGGATTCAGGAATAAGGATAACACTTCCTTTTTCCATACGTTTCTCCAGCTCTCCGGGTGCCCATGTTCCTATGTTGTATCCCTGTGTTACCATGAGCTGGGCCAGTTCGTCCCTGTCAGGTAGCGGCTTTGTTCCAAGATCATAACCCCTTGCCTTCATCGCTTTAAGTAGATTTGCAAGGCTGGCCTGAGCATCCAGATAATAATCAATATCTGCGCCCATTGCCGCTTTTCCTGCTTCTGCAGCATAGTAGGGTATGACGATCTTCTTCTCGGAATTTAGCATCCTATGCAGCTGCATCCAGGAAATCGTTCTCTGTGTGAGCCATTCTACTTGATAGTCTATAGGATAATAAGCTGAATCCCCAATGGAAGGGTCCTTGCAACCAATTACAATAGGCTCGATTATACCGTCCATCTCCGCAGCAGCAAGCTGGAAGGTCTGTTCAGGCCCAACACCATGGGAAGAGTTTTCCCATTCTTCGGCACTCACACTGTAGAATAACCGAATACCATTTAATGGGGTCACGTTCCAGGTTTTAAGATCCTCGATACCCTGTTCTGAATCCTTATAGTTCATGCGCCCACCTCTGGAAACAATTATCACACTATCAATTATGGGTTCTCCGTTTAGCATTAGGTAATTTACAGATGCAGGGTCCTTGTAGGAATAAGAAGCAACAATGACATTGCAGTTTCGGGATTCAAAGGAATCGACTAAGGCCCCAGCTAAGGGTGCATCCCTGCTGTAGATATATTTCAGGGAAGAATAGATAATAGCAATGGTAGGCTTTTCATGATCATAGCCTTTTGTAGAGTACCAGTCAAGATAATCTTCTGCACTTGAATATATTTCCCCGGCCTCAGGATGATATATACCATAGATCGGTCTTTCAACAGTAGGCTGGATAACATCTATCCTGCCAGCGAACTTGACACCAAGGAACGTGGTAAGTCTCTTGAAATTTTCCTCGGAGTCATACTTGAAATACTCATTGATATCAGAATATTCCGGGTCTGAAAGGTTCACATTGTGCAATGAATAGGACTGGACCAGGTCTCCCACACTAATGATATGGGCACCGTTGGCCTTTGCGGCGTTGACAGTAGGAGTGATGGTTTCAATTACCGGTGCAGCCAGGTCTCTCATCACCACAATGTCTTTGTCACTAAGATCAAAACTAAGGTCTTCATTGGACCTGCCAAAATATGTACTGATATTCATCATATCAGAAACAGCGAGGTCAGAAGCTACATTATTCATGGTGATAATGGAACTGTCTCTGGAAAAAACAAAAGCTACTTCCAATTTTTCAGAAGCGGGAACTCCACTGCCATAGAAACTTTCATTCATGTAACGTATGAGAGTTTTTACATTGTGGTAGCCTCCTGCTTCCCATAACCCTGTGATATTCGAATCGTTGACATTCCCATAGTCATGGGTTTCGGGAAGAT
This sequence comes from ANME-2 cluster archaeon, assembly GCA_014237145.1. Classification (NCBI taxonomy): domain Archaea; kingdom Methanobacteriati; phylum Methanobacteriota; class Methanomicrobia; order Methanosarcinales; species ANME-2 cluster archaeon. The sequence goes on along the minus strand of JAAXOC010000025.1, from coordinate 34,132 downwards.
CGTAAGAAACGATGTGGGCACTGTGGTTTAAAGTATTGTTGAGATTCTGCAGTGTCCCTATATCAAGGGAAGAAAGGAAGATAACATTCTCTGCACTGAAATTCGTGCTATTTGCCTCGGTTGCATTGTAAACACTTATGTTTATATCCAGATATCCAGAAGTAATTATATTCTCAAGTGGATCCCTGTTATGATCTGTTCCCAACACAAAACTAATTGAGTTATTTTCTTCTGCCGATACCACTGGAACAAGTACTAGTATAAACAATGCACTTAAAACCAATGAGCAAACTTTCATTTTGCCCATACCATTTTTCCTACCATTTTTCATATCATTCACCTGTTTGTTCCACATATTATTCACCTGTTAATTCATCAATCAATTGTATTTACCTTAACTCAAGTCTACTTGTCTAGATAATCAAAAAAAATCAAATAGGGCGGCAGGAGGTCTAACCCCCCCGCCTCCTGAAGCCTATATAGATAGCACCGGCTGCCAGCACCACCATCAGCATTCCCACAATATCAGTCGCTGAAAATGACATTGGTCCCGCATCTGATGGCTGGGCGCTCTCATCCTGCATCTCGTATCCTTCCACGTAATCGCTTGGATTGCTCGCACCTTCGCCGCCGGCACCTGCATCCGGCATCAGTTCCGCATCCAGACCAGCGCCTGAACCTGCATCCGTACTTTCATTGCCAGTTCCGCTATCATGAAGCCTCCGCCTTGAGCCACTGCTGCTGTCGTCAACAACGGTCTCGGTCGCAGGCTGTTCTGTCTGCCGTCCTGTGGCTTCATCCATCAGCTGGCGGTACTTTTCGATGTCCTCAGCACTGAGACCGGCAACTGACATCATACCTTCTATATATTCGTTCAGGGTTGGATTGCCACATGTATGATGACAGCAGGTGACGCCGTTCTCGACTACGGATTCTACGTATTCTTTCACGAGGGTATTGATCACATCCTGGTCGGCATTCCAATAGTCCTTTCGCTCGGTTTCGATCATTCGTGCGACCATAGACTGATATTGATATGGGTTATCTTTGAAAAACTCATCCAAACCAAGATCATCATACTTGTCGTTGACGTAGATGTTGTATATCTCATTCCAGTCAGAATCCTTTACCAGGTCAGGTGTCGTCGCATCCCAGCCCCACATATACTCTGTGAACTTCATGAATTCCCTTGCACCGGCGTAATCGTATTCCATCATTCCGGATATCCATTTTGGATTGAAATACCGTGCACGCAGCTCTATCCTGAACGCCTCGTTCAGTGTGATGATCTGGGGTTTATCTACATTTGACAGGTCTGCGATATACATCTCAGGATTTTCACCTGTCAATGACCTTACTGCAAGGCCAAGTCCTCCAAGGTACTGGTAGAAATCATCGTTATCGATAATTCCGAACAGGTTCGATGAGTCACTATGCACAGCTGCATCCACATCCATAAGATTCAACCTGAACACATCCTCATAATTATCACCCCATATGTCCTGCCCATAGATGTTAGACATTCGTGACATGTACAGGTCTGCAAGTTTATCCTCGCTGTCCCAGGTCTCACTCGCAGTCACCGCACCCTCAAGTCCGGGACCGTATGCACCCGGTGGTTCACTGAATATCCTGGATCGTGAAATGATCTGTGCAGTGGTGTTGTTGTATCCACTGGCGATCAGTGCTTCTTCCATCTTCAGGGAGTTCCACCTGACATAGTTTGTTTCATTGCTTTCATTGAGCACCGCAACTGTCCGGACTGCCTTATCGATCAATTCAAGCTGATACGGGAACGTATCCCTGTATAGTCCCGAAGGTGTGACGAGCACATCGATCCTCGGATGTGTCATGTTCTCTGGCGAGATGACCTCGAAACCTGTGATCCTGCCCCAGCTTCTTGTTGGTTTAACACCCAAAAGCGAGTATATCTGGGCTTCCATGAGTCCATGGTGGCGCATGGTCTCCACAGACCACAGTACATACGCCACTTTGTTCGGATATGTCTCGTTGTGTGTCATCCAGTACTTATACAGCATCTGGTTTGTAAGTATAATCCCCATCACCTCGGTCTCTGCGTCAGGGAACTTTCTCTGGTCGAAACTATAGAAGTTCCTGCCTGTTGGCAGAGCCTCAGGATTTCTGATAGGATCATTTCCGGGTCCTGGCTCGATATATCCTGCGTTTAGGGCATGTAATGTCTGGTCGATCTCACGGGTGGTCTGACCCAGGTAACCCGCATATTCCAATCCCTGCTCCAGATCTGCCATGATGTTCGTATCTGTGAGATTCAGTACATTCATCTGAGCATCTGATACATTTGTCCCATTGAGCAGTGTGGCGTTCAAAAGGTCGTTCGCATAATCAGTGGCGTTGTCCCTGCGTTGTTCCTCAGTACCCTCATTTGTCGGGATCACGTTGTATATGTGATCAACGAAAACACTTCGAAGCATCGATTTGACCATGCAGACGAGTTTCTCGCCCTGTGGTGCGACACCAAAGGTATGGAGTCCCAGAGGCATGAGTGTGGATTGTAGTTCATGGAGATAGTCGTGGACAGTGCTTCCAACGAAATCTCCAAATTCCTCATCCGTCATTACCCTGAGTTCATCCGGAGTTACGCCAAGATCGTTCTCCATCGTGAGATTTTCGTAAAGTTCGATGGTAGAGTTGCGATAGAGTGCCATCTTTGCGGTATCATTGTTACTCGCGGCAGTCTCATACTCGTGTATCTTTTCATGCATGGCAGCAAGATCACCATAGATACCGGCAGCCATTATCGGTGGTGTCAGGTGGTCTATGATCACAGCATTACCCCTGCGTTTTGCCTGGGTACCTTCACCCACATTGTCCATGATGTAGGGATATACTACAGGCGTATCGTCCACCATGATGGATGGATAATCATATCTCCACAGCCCAACCTCTTTCCCTGGCAGCCATTCCTGCGTACCATGTGTACCGAAGTGGATCATGGCATTGGCATCATATACCTTGTTGATCCAGAAATATGTTGCAAGATACTGGTGTGTCGGTGGCAGTGACTTGTCATGATATATGAGTGATTCATCAGAGAGACCACCTCTGGTCGGCTGGGGTATAAAATTGACATTTCCAAACTGTACGGTAGGAATGACAAATTGGTTTTCATACACCATGATGTCTCCGGGTGCCTGACCCCATGTTGCTTCGACATCAGTCCTGACCGAATCCGGTAGAGTATCATACCAGAAAAGATATTCGCCCACGGGTACGAGTGTAATATTGCCTGAGTTCACAACCATCTCAAGCTCACCGGGCGCCCATGAGCCTACGTTCCTGCTCTCGATGAACAGGTCTATGAACTCGCTGCCATTTGGAATTGTGCCATTCCCGATATTATAACCTGTTTTATTCATCTGGTCAAGCAGCAATGTGAAACTTGAGCCGATGTCAAGGTAACTGGCGCCTATGTTGTTCTTGCCGCCTTCGTGGTTGTAGTAGATGATACTTATCTTCTTGTCAGCATTATTGGCTCTTCCAAGCTCTGCCCATGCGATCGCACGGTCACAGAGCCAGTCCACCTGTTCCATGATAGGCTCATAGTATTTTTGACCCGTGACCGGATGCTCGACCCTACCTGCTATCCATATATAATCGATACAGCCATCGATCTCAGGCTGTGTGACCTGGAAAGCAATGGACATCAGGTCCAGCCCGCGCTGACTGGCATTGTACTCATCGGGGGTACTGTAATGATCAAGTACTCCTTTCAATACAGGTACGTTGTAGCTCTTGAGATATTCCACACCTTGCTCCTGATTACCATAGTTCAAGTAGAATGCATTCAGGGAAATGATGGAATCGACAAGCACATTTCCGTCCTTGGTGAAGTAATCCACATCCTGTGAGCACACTTCTTTGGTGGTGTAGATGACATTACACCCTTTCGATTCAAGGTCTCTTATCACCGCGTTATCAGTAGTATAGTATATCTCTTCCTGAGCAAGTCCATTGGTAATGATGCCGATGGTGGGTGCGGATGCATTGTAGCCGTGATCTGCATACCAGTCAAGATATTCTGTACTGTTCTCGAATATCCTCGGGAATACTTCGGGATGGTAGATGCCATGGTCAGGAATCGATGGAGGTACGGCAGGAGAATATTCGATGTAGGCATCTTCAAGGGTTGCCCCGATGCAGCGGATCCAGTTCTCCATGTTCGTATAACCGCCATTTTCATGATAATCCTTCATTGCACTATTTTCCATATCGAGGTTACTAACTCCGTAAGTATCTACGGAATTGCCAATGAGCCCGATCTGTGTGCCATTTTCCTTTGCAGCAAGAAGTGCATCTTTAAACTTAGGGAATTCGTCAAAACCGATCATACCCAGCATGATGACATTCTGATCGGAGAGGTCAGTCAGGTTTGCAGCAGCAGCCTCTTGTCCATCCATCACGATGATATTGAACCGGTCCGTGATCACACCCCTCTCACCTAAAACTTTGATAAGATAAAAGTTGTCAGTTTCATAATTCAAAATAAAAGTAATATTGATCTTTGGGTGCAGTAGTTCAGGATCAGGGATGCTCTCATTTACCCATGCACCGCAGAACTTCTGCCCTATGAACTTGAGCATGAACTCCATGTTGGTGTCGCCACCCTGCACCCAGTATCTTTCGATGTCTGTGTACTCATCAGAGTACAGGTCCACATTATCCACAGTGACATTAGAAGATAGATTATATCCTATCACCTGACTGCCACTGTCTTTGGCTGTGGTCAGGTTAGACGTCAAGTTCGCCTGCCAACCGTTGAACATACTTTCAGTCTGCGATTCGATGAAGATGACCGCATACTTCGAAAAATTGAGTCCTTCCGGTACTGTTTCGGTCACATTGAAGATAGTCACGTTCAGTTTAGACGTGATGTTGATGTTCGAAGACACGTTTGTTAGCGAAGCTTCGTTCAAATCCGTACCCAGCACAAACATTACATCTGTTTGGTTCTCCTCTGCTGATACCACCGATGCAAGCATCACAATAAACAATGCACTTAAAACCAATGAGCAAATTTTCATTTTTCCCACACCATTTTCCCTACCATTTCCCATACCTTCCACCTGTTTGTTCCACATATTATCCACCTGTTAATCCATTAATCAATTTTATTTGCCATAACTCAATATTACTTGCCCAACCATTCAAAAAAAAATATCACTCCGTACCGTTCGCAGGCACATAGATCACTTTCCCGTTAGCAAGCTTATACGCCGTACCAAGTTCCTCACCCGCACCGCCTGCAATCATATCTGTCATATTCATAACCTCTATTGTCACTCCGTCCTTCACGATTATCTTCATCCCTGGCTCCCCTGGATTTTTGACCACCGTAAAGCTTGCATCCGGGTCAAGCATCTCGGGCAGGTGATAAGACATAACGAGCGCGATCAGCAGTGCGACAGCAAACACCATGGCAACATCGAAGAGATTGGCAACTCCGCTTAAAGGATTGGACTCAGACTCCTGGTCCAGCAGTCCTTTTCTCCGTCTGCCCGTGTGTTTTGATCTCATGTATCCTCCAGCATGCTCTCAAGCACATACTCGATATCTTCCAGGTCATACTGGTACCACCGCCGTCGGATAAGGGTCAGCACATAACCGACACTCCCGACGAACAATCCCAGCACAGTCGTTGAAAAAGCAATAATAAGATTGTCAGCCAAAGCGGCCACATCACCCTTTGAAAGTCCGATCAAGGCAGGTCCCATCGGGATCAGTGTCCCCATCAGACCTAACATGGGCGCAACTGTGGACATGATCCTCGTTTTTTCCAGCCGGGCTGCCAGCTTGACCTCATACTCTCCGAATAACCGCTCCAGTTCCCGGAATTTATTATTTTCAAGACACTGTGCCGCCTCCTTTGCAAACGATGTCACCAGGTGGTTCTGGTCGATACTGCGCAGATGGCGCACTGCACCATCTGTTGACTGGTTGCTCATCTCGGTCCTGATCTGTATGCAGACCTTCTCAAGGCTCATGGTATCCCTATGCCGTTTCGAATACTCTGACAGGAATTCCCCTATCGATACCAGTGCCCAGAGCACAAACATCAGGATCAGCAGGACCACAGGATACAGCAGTGAAGTGGAGACTGTGTAGAGGATAACAAAAATTGAAGAGGTGGCGTCCATTTCAACATTCCCTCCACTGGTGCACAGCAAATCCTGCTGTGATGAACAGCACAAGAACGGCAAATGATGCGAGCATCGCACCCGTATTCATTGTCAACTGTGGGACTATCAGCGTCTTACTTTGCATATACGCGGGTACAAGCACAGCCCCAAGCACGTAGAAGATGCCCAGGAACATCATCACGCTTCCAAGGGTTTCCGGGGTCTTTCCCAGCCGCCTGAATAAGAGCGATGAGGCAAGTGCCGATAAAAAGAAGACCGATCCCACAATGACCCCGATCACCGGACCGCTCAGGTCAAGTGCAGTAGCTAGCATCGTGGTGGCAATGAAAAGTGCGGTCAAACAGACCGGGCATGGTAAGGATAAAAATATAAATGTGCGCCTGCTTACATCACAACCGCAGTTCCACTGCTTCTGGGTATATATCCCGGCGGCGATCATCAGGCCAGCCAGCAGTACATGAAACAGTAATCCAACGCCTGATATTGTTTCAAGGAAATCATTGGGAACAGTACCAATAAGGTACCCCATAATTATTGAAATTACGAAATAAACTGAACAGATCACTATGATCTCACGTTTTTTAATATCTGCAAAACCGCATCCAAGACCTGTTTTGATACCGAACACCAGGATACTGGTAAGAATCCCGAAAGTAGCTAAAATTATAACATCCATGGTGTCTCGTCGGAACTTTTTCAAACTATATAAATGTATTGTTTAGCATAACATATATGACCCAAATAGATAATATAGTATTAAAGCAACGGGAAGCTCAACTCACATGGAGAGATTTTTTTATTTGATCTGGTTACTATACTCCGTAGCTCTGCTATGGTTGGGTGTGCCGGCGTAACGTTTGACTTTCAAAGTTGTAGAGACTGTCCAACAATTTGAAAATCCGGAATAAGAAGTACATCATTTTGCAGCTTGAAATCATCCTGGATAATATTAAAAAGGAGATCAATGATTGTACATATCTTGATTTTTTTTACAACTGCCTTCTGATATAACATTTAAGCAAAAGATTTTTAACAGAACAAATCAGACGGCGGCAAGGTACCCCTGGGCAGACCCGACTTTTGCTCAAAAGACCCGGAGCTCGTCAAACACCTACAAAAGATACTGGTAACACTGGGTTACGACCTGGGCTCCTACGCCCCGGATAAAAACGGCGTGGACGGGTCATTCGGCAAGCTCACAGAAACGGCAGTAAATGATTTCCAGGAAAAGAACCTGGACTGGGAAGAACCTATTAGTCATTTGGAAGTTTAGTAAATTTGCGTAGTTATAATTCATCACAGACCTCGGATCACTTCGCAAAATCCGGGGCATCTAGTGTCAAGTCAACCATACAATATCGCTATATATATTATCTGACACTGTTCCATTTCCCAGTTATTTTTAAGACGCAGATTTACACTGATTTACGCAGATTTAAGGTTGCATCTGAGTAACCTGCACGCCCTTAAGGCGTAGCAGGCATTCACTTCCCGCGGAAGTGAATGTATCAGTGTAAATCTGCGTCTAATATTATTATTGAAATAATTTGATTTTAGAATTGTGCCCTATTCCCTTCATAATCTGACACTTTGATGTTGACTTGACACTAGTTGGTACATATCATGAATATCATTTATTGTTGTTTAAATTTAAATAAAAAAAGGGCACGAAAGGATTAATGGTAGAACCATATTAACTATTAACGCTGAAGGATAATTTATAATTAGCTATTCAAAAAAATTATAATAAATACTGCATTTTCATTCTCTCATCACTTACTTTAATTTCCCCATATTCTTTTTCATATGCTCTTAATTCCTTATCCAGATTAATTAGCAATTTTTTAGCTGCTTCTCTGGTTAAAATCACTAAACCGTCGGAATGAAAAGCCCAACCGTCTTCCACTTGAAACTTTTCGTTAAACAATTCTATACGAAAATCAATATCAGTTTTTGATAATTGAACATTTGTTGCATATATTTTTGTGAATAAAGCAGTTCTAAAAACCGAGAGTTGTTCTTCTTCAGTTATTTCATTTGATTCGTTGCTCATAAATATTCCCTACGCTGATACTAAAATTGGTGACGTTGTCCTTTTTGCAGGTTTCATTCGAATGATTTTTCCTTGATCAACCGACATTATTATGAAATCACATATTGGTTCAACATAAAACCTATTCAGCTCACTAAAAGAAGATGAACCCATCATCCTTCTTATTGTGTCTTTCGATTCTTCTTCCCCCAATGGATTTTCAGCTTGTTTAAAGCTATGTGCTAGTGAAGCACTGACTAGCATTTTTACTATTTCATTGTCTGCTAATTGGTATGTTTTTAAATTGCCCAACTCTTCAATTATTTCAATGGTGTGGTTATGGATCATCTCAGGGATTTTTTTGTTTACGGTGGTTCTTGAAAGTCCAGTAAATTCGCTAATTTCTGTCTGGTTGTAAGAATTGTCCATATTTTCTGCAAGGAAATCTATGATTTTAAGTTCGGAAGTATCTCCGAGAAAGTCTTCTAGTGCCATAATGGTTGACTCCTAAATTAATAAGTATTTAATGTGATTCCGTTTTTGTATAATATAAATTATTATATTAGTATATTATACACATTATGTACCCATTATATACATAACATATACTTATTCTATTTAAACATGTTTGAACATCCTGTTAAATGAAGTGTACAATAAATTTATTTACACCTTTGAACGGTATATAGCTAATGAGTTGTGGTTTTTCGAAATATGAATTATTTATCATATGGAAAATATGTTATAAAAATCGATGGTGCGATAAACACATAGCTAAAAGGGATTTGTGTAAAGGTAGACCTAAACATGAAATTGATCTATACATGGATGCTGTCAGAAGTTTAGTGAAAGATAATTTTTTGAAGGAATATAACTCACAAGGAAGAAAAGACATTTGTATTCTTAAACAGAATAGAAGTAAGGCTATTGAAGCCTTAAAATTTCACCAAAACGAATATGATTTTATTCAACACATTGAATTTATCAGGTGAATGTTATACGTGCCCATTCTTTAATACTCAATTTTTGATAATTTTCAAACATATTCTCTATGCACAAATTATCCATCGTCTGCAGTCACATATACTCTGAAATTAATTTCCAGTCAGGCAAATAATACTTTAGATTATGATTTTCCATCTTGTCCGTTTGAAACACAATACTCCACACACCTAACAATAACCACATCCTATAAAAACCACCCAAATACCGCACAAAATCCCAAAAGACCCCCCTCACGCCCACTTCCTCCAAAAATCAAAACCTATATGAACAAAGAATTATCATAATTAAAGATATGAAACGGGAATTACTAATAATCATTACTCTTTCACTGATCATCAGCGGTTGTGTCGATCAGGAACCTAGTCCTGCTGATAGTACACAACAGGGACAAATTGAGACCGAACTGATCGATCTATCTGATATCACAGGAGAAAATACAGAATTTATCAAATATTATTCATTACAGCCACTGAATATCAATGTACAGGTTCCCCAATACCAATTACCTCTACAAGCAGAACAGATATCAAACTATGATGCGTTCTCTGAGACTATCCCTCTTAGCAGCGAGGCTCTGGACCTGCTGGAAAAGAACGGATTTGTTGTGATAAAAAATCCATTTGATCCCGTAGAAGATGACATTATCCAGCCATATGATATATTAAAGTATGAAGAAGTACCGGTCTTTATAACAACAGATTCGCTGCTGCATCTTTATCACATCCAGTTCGATGAAACGCTGCGCCAGATAGAAGAGAGGGAGTTCTATGATACTATCTGGAAGATCAGTGAAGAACTGTTGGATGAATCAATTAAAACCTACCAGAACAGTGATGTAGATGTAAAAGAAGCAGCAAGAAGAAATGTTGCATACTTTTCAGTCGGTCTGAGTCTACTTAAACCGGTTCCTGAACAGCTCTGCCCGAACCAGAACGAATGGGAATGCACAGATGCTTATTTTAACAAAGATGATCTTGAGAAGTATAGTTTTGAAGTTCCGTCATATGTGCTAGATGATGTTGAAAAAGAACTTCAATTAATAGATGAACATTCGGGATTTGTGGAATCACCCATTTTTATTTATGCTGAAGATTATTCCCAGTATGTTCCGAGAGGGCACTATACAAGATCAGAAAAACTAAAGAACTATTTTAAAGCGTTCATGTGGTACGGAAGAATGAGCATGCTGCTTAAAGGCTCTGATGCAATAGCACCGGGAACAACCGATCCATCAGATAAAGAAGGTTTTATCTCAGTAGAAGATGCCAGAATTCAGACGACAAGTGCATGCCTGATAGCATCCGAATTCGGTGAAGATCAATCACTTTTGGATAAATGGGACAGGATATATTCAGTAACTGCTTTTTATGTGGGATTATCTGATGATCTTGGACCTTATGAGTACATTGATGCATTAAACTCGGTTTTCGGAGGGGCTTTTGAACCGGCTGATCTAAATGAAGAGAATATAAGAAAAATAAAAGCCCAACTGGCAGAGTACAGCCCACCTAAGATCTACGGCGGGACAGGAGCATGTAAAATTCCACCTCCTTTTACACCAGAGCAGGCAGACCAGTGCCTGAACAACACCAAGGGATTCAGGCTGATGGGGCAGAGATTCATCCCTGACTCATACATGTTCACAAATCTTGTAGGTACATATACAGATATTTATCAGGGCAACCAGGAGCCGTTCACCCTTGTTATCAGTGGTGCCGGAAGACCGGTAAGAGGATTTCCCAGAGGTCTTGATGTCATGGCATTGCTCGGATCAGATCGATCGATAGAACTGCTGGACGAGATGGATGATTCTAATTATCGATACTATGGGAGCCAGTTCGGGCAACTGAAAGATGAATTTGATTCATTCGATGCTGCCCAGTGGAATAAGAACCTGTACTGGTCGTGGTTATTCACGCTAAAACCCCTGCTGGATGATCATGGTGAAGGGTATCCGACATTTATGCAAACAGATGCATGGAAGGATAAGGAACTGACCACCTCACTGGCTTCATGGACCGAACTGAGACATGATACAATCCTTTATGCCAAACAGAGCTATACTGTGGCAGAGACAGGTTATATTCCACCCACTGAAGAAAAACCTGTTGTAGGTTATGTTGAACCTGTTCCTGAATTCTATAACAGACTTCTGGCACTGACACTGATGACAAATAAAGGCTTAAGCGATATGGATGTACTGGATGAATCAGCTAAATACAGACTGGATAATCTTGAAGTGATACTTGGGAGACTTGTTGAGATATCATCAAATGAGCTCGAAAATAAAGAGTTAAGTGAAGATGATTATGAGTTTATAAAGAATTTCGGTGATAGTTTGAGTGATGTCATCACTGATGTTGATGATAAGGCAAAAAAGACCACTATCATTGCTGATGTGCATACCGATGGTAACACAGAGCATGTTCTGGAAGAGGGTGTGGGATATGTGGACCTGATCGTTGTAGCATACAAACTCCCGGATGGAAGGATACTGATGGGTTCAGGCCCGGTTATGAGCTATTATGAGTTCAAGCAGCCTATGGACGATCGGCTTACCGATGAAGCCTGGAGAGAGATGCTGGATGCGGGTCCGCCCCAGAGACCGGAATGGATGTCATATTTTATTGAGGTCTGAGATAAAAAACGTTTTAAGTCACTGATCCCGGCCTGAAAAACTGGGCATTAAATCTCATGCTCAATGAATAATATTGATTAAAGGGGAACGGGCATAACCCGTGTTGCTTTACGACGTAGTCTCGGTAGAACTGTGTTGAATGAGCGTCGCTTCCATTTTTCATAAATACTACCTCAGTAGCTGACATTTTTACTGTTATGTGTATACCGCTGTTGATTATGAATAAGAAGAACCAATGCAGCACTTATATGTTGATGATACTTGTTGATACGTCATCTGCTTCTGGTTTTCAATTACTTGAAGACATGACCAAACTGTTTGGTGACGCTGTAACACCAAAAAGTGTTGGCTACTGAAAGAACCATACAAAAATAAATATATCACGAAAAAAAGGTTGGAGGGTTATTTCCCTCCTATGTTATTACTAAACTTTACTTCTATGGGGTCGGTATCGTTGCGATTGCTTCGTCTGCTTGTATTATGCCCGCTCCAGTTGCATCTGCGGCCCAGCAGAACGGATAGATTCCTCCACATGGCCATCGGACATAGTTGAAGGCAAATGGAGATTCAAGCATTGCCGTAGGCAGGGGTGTTGATGTATTTTTGAGGATATCTTCGACATCTTTCTGCGTCAAGGTTGGGTCTTTCTCTAGCATCAGGGCTACGACTCCAGATACGTGGGGAGTTGCCATACTTGTGCCGCCACAATACCAGTAGTTTGGTGGTGGTGCATTTGGATTCCAAGGACTACCTTGAGCCCACCAGGGAATATGCCGATATCCGGAGTTACCTGGATATGGATATGGACCGAGAATCCAGCTTCCGGGAGCTACAACGTCCAATTTTACATCTTCGTATGGGAAAGCAGGATTGACATACTCTCTGCTACTGAAAAAGGAAATGTATGATATTTCGTCTGTTATGTTTTCAGCAACGTCTTGGTGCCACCATGCTTGCGGTATTTGCGGCCATGGTTTCCATTCACCAGTTCCAGGATATTTGGGATATCCATCCTCATCTACTCCCATACCCCAGCCGCTTGAACCGACACATATAACTTCTGGATATGCACCAGGCCAGTATAAGAACCATGTGTCAGGATCAGCTGGCCACCCCATGGGTTTGCCATTGTTTCCGGCAGCTGCCACAACAATTACTCCGTTCTTTATTGCGTGATTAATTGCATCCTTTATTGATTGACTTGGTTCAGTATCACCGAGGCTCAGGCTTATGACAATCTTGATATCTTCGCTTTCTGCCAGGTCAGCGATGTAGTTGATGCCCGCAGCAACCATTAGATCGGTTCCGTATACCTTTCCGTCTAAGCTTTCATAAGTGTTTAGAACCTTCACAGGAATTATCTTTACCTTAGGAGCAACTCCTCTAATATGTTCTCCATAATAACTGTATCCTATTATCGTGCTGGTTATGTGGGTGCCATGACCAAGTTTTCCAAGGAACGTTGTTCGATGCACAGTGCCACTGTATATAAGTTCGTCTGTTTTTTTGTCTTTGCGGACGTTTTCACAGAAGCCTATGCCGTACTTTGTAGCAATCCTCTCCTCTGGGAAGTAATTTCTTCAATTTGCAACGAGTCCGGTGTCTAGCACTGCAACGTAAATGCCTTCCCCGTCATACTCTGTTTTCTCAACATCAAATATGTCAAGGTCCCAAGCCAATGTACCATTACTTAAGTCCGGGGGGAAATCTGCGAAGTTTGGTGTTTCGGCGGGGTAATCGTCAGGTAAATATATTTCATTAGGGTAACTCAACAAAGTTCGATCTGATGGTGGAGTTGGCGATGTCGCTGCAGCGGAGCCTATTGCTACGCTCACGATTGCCAAAACTGCTATAGCAATTACATATTTTCTTTTCATTCTATCAATACTCCCTTTATGAGTCACCTATACCCCGGAATTAATTCCCAGGCCTGTAAATAATGCTCTACATACTGATTTTGCATCTTGTCCGTATTTACCATTATACTCCATACCACCAGCAACAACCACATTCTATAAAAATTAATCTCTTTTCAACTAAAAATTTATGACTATGTAAAAGTAATCATCTTATTTAATTATTTTTATAATATTTTAGCGTTATATTTTTATAATATTAGTAAATAAAAAATCACCTATTGTAAAAAGTCAAAGCAAATAGATATAATAAACTTTACAATACAAGCTGTCCCAAAACTAATTTACATTATACAATTCAGCCATATTTCATCTCAATTAAGCAATTATTAATTAGAACCTGGATTTCGACATCTTTAGTAACTATGTGTATATGTGTAGCAATTCTTCCTAAAACCTGCATCTTTTCAAGTACTGGTCATGTTTTCAGACCTAAAATTTTAAATACCATAGTTTGAGAAAAAAATGGACATGTGTGTTTTTTATGTCTGGCGAAAACCACAACTGTATGGAAGCCGCAATGGAAACTAATCTGGGCTTTCTTGATGAGGTAGACCTCTCTGATGTTAGCATAGTTGTCATGTTCGATAAATTAAGTACTGGTTAGGCAGAACTTTATTATCTGGACTGGGATCATTTAACTGAAAGTAATACAAGGGTGATGAAAGAGGGATACCCGGCTGCCAGAAATATGGGTGACCCGGAAACACTTTTGGATTTATTAAATTATGCAACAGAAAATTGTGAAGCTGATAATTATATGCTTACAATTTGTGGACACGGTGCTTCATTTATGGGAGTTGCACACGATCATAATCCAAAAGATCGGCTAATTATTCCTGAAATATCGGAATCCCTGGAAAGAGCTGAAGGACCTGGAGCTCACATCCATGGGTACAGTGGGATGGTGGATAAAATGTTCTTTATTTATCTGAACCACCATCGAAAACCAAGATATTTATAGTCATTGACATAATCGATCCAGATTGATTTTAGCAGTCTAAGGACTTATTCCTTGTTATTGATCATTCTACAGGTCTAAAATAAGATATATCCAGTCTTTCCAGTTCTCTGAATTTTATTTATTCAATTTTGCAAACAGAAATTGAAACTGACAATAAAAAATTAAAACTATTCATAATTTTGTGCTTGTATCTCTACATTTTTTATTAGATATCTTTTGGGCATACGAATTATTTAAAAATTAGTATGATCCGTGCATGGTCTGATTGTTTAAAAATTCGAGTAAAAAGATGGTGCTAAATGAAATAAAATTATATAGTTATTCGAAGATACTAAAACATCCGCAACAATTAAATCGAATAAGACTATACATGAAGTACAATTCCATTGTGCACCGATGGTCTAGCGGCTATGACTTGGGCCTTCCAAGCCCACTACCCGGGTTCGAATCCCGGTCGGTGCACTTAAAATTTTGTTATACTCTTATCTTCCGACCACGTTTATGATAGGAAAAATATTATATTTTATCACAAAAAACTGAATGTGGATTCTGTCAAGATGGCAGAGTAGCTCAACAATGTAAAGACTGCGGTGTGATCATGAACGAAAGCAATACCAGAAAAAACATAAGACCAGGATCAAATGTGGGTATTATTTTAAAACAAGATCAAAGGAGCGGGAAAATAACCCAAGGTATTGTAAAAAAAATATTAACTAAGTCTTCACATCATCCACATGGAATAAAAGTCAAATTAGAAGATGGCCGGGTTGGAAGAGTTAAGGAAATCCATTAAAAAGTCAGGACACTGCCCAAATTCTCCAGTTCAACACCCACCAATACGCCATTGATTCGAAAAAACCATCATACTACCTGGAGTTGCTAACCCCACAAGGCAGATACCTGTGCGCCTTGCAGTCTCAATACCACTATTTAAGGGTGCAGCCTTTGTCACCACCATGGGTATACCTACCCGTGCTGCTTTCATTACCATACCAGCCGGCTGTCGTCCTGTAGACAGGATAAAGTGCTCACCCGGATTGAAACCGTCCATTAATGCCTGTCCGATAGCCTTATCCACAGCATTATGCCGCCCCACATCAATGGCATAGGCAATACAACCACCTTGCCTGTCAATAATACAAGCGGCATGGGTGCCCCGGGTCTGCCGGTATATTTCAGATTCCAGGTAGTGAAGCGAACCTTGAATGATGTCAGGATGGAAATGAATATCTGATTCCACCTTAACATCCTCATTATTCTTCCGGTTAACACTCATGCATCCGGATGAGCGGATCTCAAACCCCATATCGAAATGGTCGTTTTGGGTGATTTCAGCATAAATCCTGTTTTCGCTATCAATCCTGACATCCTGGATGTCAGATGCAGCACCGACAAAACCCTCACATACAAGATATCCAACCGACAGTTGTTCAAGCTTTCCTGGAGATGTTAATATGGAAGCTATACGCGCATTATTCACATACAGTTCCACAGTTTCTTCTACCGCCGCAGTAAAACTTGAAGAACGAGCATTATTGTTAATGATCTCGACTGTTTCATATTCCTGCTTATACATAGCACCTATTCCAAAATGTACAGAATTGAACTGCTATATTTATGTATCCTTATTTAACAATGATTGACTATAAAAGTGAATATGACAAAAAAGCATCGTATAAGGAAAGATATCACATATTTTGAATACATGAACAAATATTTTTGAAAGACAGGCAATTCATATAGCAAAACTTTAGTATCTACAACTGTCAATATGTTATTGAGTGTTCTATTATGTTACGACAGCGATTTGTGCTTGATACCAGTGCATTGACAGACTCTGCAACCAGGGAGAAGGAAGGGTACAAGACCCTATGTGAAGGGGTTAACAGCATCATGGATATTATTGCAGAGGCCAGATTATCATACGAGCTCAGTTGTTATATACCCTACCCGTCTGTCTATAATGAACTGTGTGGTTTTATCAAGAACAATGGCTGCGAGGATGAAGTGATCGCCAAGATCGATACCTGGCTGGTTAAAAAAACGCCGGACCGCTACGAGGTAAAGATACCTTCAAAGATATTCTATGAATACGTGGATTACATGCGAAGCCGTATCAACAAAGGTATGACAGTTGCAGAGGATGCCATCTGGGAAGCTGCTACCGACTGCTTATTTCTCACATCCAGGGCACAGGATAAAAAAAATATCGAGATAGAAATTGAACGTGATGTCATTGGTAGTGTTGTGAGAAAGTTCAGGGATAAATACCGCACAGCCCTCAGATACGGTATCCTTGACAGCGGCCCTGATATTGATGTGTTGCTGCTGGCCAAAGAACTTGATGCGGCTGTAGTGGCATCGGATATGGGTGTGCAGAAATGGGCGGAACAACTGGGATTAAGGTTTGTAGAAGCAAAGTCCTTCCCTGCCATGATCAAGGAATACCTGCAGCATAAGATAAAGGTGTGAAACATGTATTATTTTGCCATCTCTGTGGCGGCCTTTGTAGTGGTGGCGTTTTTAACCCTGCGGGATATTCGCATATTCAGGCGCACAAAACTGGAATCATACCGGAAAGGTGCAATGAAGGGCATGGCTGCAATGTTTTTGGTGCTGCTGGGAGGAGTCGTTGTGCAGGTCAATCCTGAAATTGGTCTGATACTGGTGTTGATAGGAATGTTCATTAATAAGAAGGGGCAGCGAGAGGATGTGTTCGGCGGGGCCAAAACAGCAGACAGATTCCTGGGAAAAACAGAAATTAAGAATTGAGATACTCCAATAACCTAAACCTGGCATGCGGCTGCCATTACAGTAGCCCGCACAAGTTTAATCTCATTATACATACAATCATCGCCCAATTTCTCCTTGATAGGGGACAGGTATTCGGGTCCAACATCTGATATTGCCTTCTGGATAGCTTGCTGCTTGTATGTATCTACCCACTGATCTATTGAATCGATCTCGCTTGCCAGGATCAGTTTCTCTATATGTGTGATAATGGTACTGGCAGAAAGGTTCCTGGTGTTGGCGATCTGCTGGATAGTCAAACCCTGCCTGTGAAGGTCAAGAGTCTCCTGCTGTGTAGCAGATAACCTGCCATGTACACCCTTGGGTAATTTCAGGCTTTGCACAGGCTTTCCTGCAGTATGATCTTCAATTTCAGCTAAGAATGCATCACCATATTTTTTCAATTTATTCTCCCCCACACCTGTTATGTCCAGGAATTCCTGGTGTGTCCCGGGTAAGTTCGAAGCCATCTGTTCCAGGCTCGCATCTGAAAATATGATATATGGTGGCAGGTTCTTCTTGTCAGCCAGTGTTTTCCTGAGCCGTTTTAACCTGTCGAATAATCCGGTTTCAGCAGATATATTCTCTTGCTTGTGTATTATCTGCCTCTCTTCTGTTGGTTTTACTAAGCTAATCGCCTGGTTTCCATCCAGTATTTCCCTGCTATCATGGTTCAAGGTCAGTAACGGATACCTGATACCCTCAACACGTAACACCCCCTTCTGTATCATTTCCCTGGCAATGACCTGCCACTGTGTTTTGGAATAATCGCACCCTGCTCCATGACTTTTCAGAAGGTTATGGCCTTTAGTAATTATTCTCTTATTCTTTGAACCGATCAGGACATCGATCACATGATTCATTCCGAATCGCTGGTCAAGTTCTTCCACACATACCAGAAGCTTTTGTGCGGCTTTAGTGCCGTCAAAGGTTTCCCTGGGTGAGATGCAGATATCACACTTCCCACAATTTTTTCCACCCATATCCTCACCAAAATATCTTAGCAATACACCACGACGGCAGGTACTGCTCTCGCAGTAATCTGTCATTGCCCTGAGCTGGGCCAATGCAATGTCCTGCTCCTTTTTGCTGTTCTTCTTGTTAATGAAATACTCTATCTTATGACGGTCCCCATGGCTAAAGAACAGGATGCAGTCACAAGCCAATCCATCCCGTCCTCCCCTCCCGGTTTCCTGGTAGTAGCCCTCAAGGTTCCTGGGCAGGTCATAATGTATGACAAAACGCACATTGGGCTTATCGATCCCCATACCGAAGGCAATAGTGGCAACAATGATGTCGGTATCGTCTTTTATGAAACTTTCCTGGTTCCTGGACCGCTGGATGTCAGAGAGGCCGGCATGGTATGGCAGGGCCCTGAACGCGCTTCGTTGGAGCTTTTTTGTTAGTGTATCCACGGTATTCCGGCTCTGGCAATAGATTATACCGGAATTGCCCCTGGACTTTCCCAGATACCTGAGTAATTGAGCGTACGCATCCTGCTTGGGCCAGACCTGGTAGAGAAGGTTGGGCCTATCAAAGCTTGCCATATAGGTATTGCAGCCAGCCAGGTTTAGCTGGCCTGTGATATCCTCCTGTACTTTTGTAGTGGCTGTTGCCGTCAGGGCAATTATGGGAACGTTTGGGAATCTTGACCTCAATGTCCTGATCCTCCTGTACTCTGGCCTGAAATCATGGCCCCATTCAGAGATGCAGTGTGCCTCATCAACAGCGAAGAGGCTGACCTTAGCATCCTCCAATAATTTAAGGGTCTGGGACATTAAAAGCCGCTCAGGTGCCATATAAAGGATCTTGATCTGTCCATCCATGATCGCAGTTGTAATTTCTTCTGCTTTTGCAATTGACTGGGTGCTATTGAGATATGCGGCTGCTATGCCATTTGATCTCAAACTGTCCACCTGGTCCTTCATTAGCGAGATCAGCGGTGAGATGACCACACTCAGGCCTTCCATCAGGAGTGCAGGAAGCTGGTAACATAACGATTTCCCGCCGCCGGTAGGCATTAACACAAAAGTGTCTTTTTTATCCAGTACATCCCTGATAATGTCTTCCTGATGCAGACGAAATTCTGTATAGCCAAAGTATTTCTGGAGTGTTTGGTGCATATTCATACCGAAAATTACTGATTATTTTACAGATAGGTGCTTTTAATTGTGATCTCCAATATGGCATAAGCCTTATATAACTTGCAGCCTAGCGGGGTGAAAGTAATGTTACTATTTAGCAAGGGAGAGGACGCCGGAGTGCAGTGAGAATGACAGGAGACGGGAAGCCCGGAGGGTGGTAAAAAAAGGGGGAGGCGTATATTTGGTTTTTCACTTGAGCAGTTCTTACAGGTCATCTCTACTCAACCCGGTTTGATGAAGAATGTCAAGTAATGTTCCTTTTGCAAGTTCTTTGTGTAGAGGAACTACTGTTCCATAGGTTTCCATAGCGTCAGGAATGGATTGGATTTACCATTATAAGCATCAGCAAGCTGCTTCCACGCTCATTTCTGCCCCTAAAATGGCTTGAAGAGTAAAAATCAATTCACCCGATGGTTTAGTCGACTCCAAAACTTCAGTCAAACGTTGCGACGTCACACCAAACCGCAGCAGAGTTGCGCAGCAGAGTTGCAGCAGAGTTGCGGAGTATAACGATTGAGATAAAAATGCACTCGTTATTCAGATTCATTCCCATCCTCGTTTCTCTTCTCCGTTTTCCTTATCCCCTCTTTAACACATCTAACAACAGTTCCTGTGATCTTCTCACCAAACTCCGTATACGATCCGGCATATTCTATGTACGGTGAGGATTGTTTCGAGTATGCCACTATCACCGCATCAGTGGTAGTTCCTAAAAAATCGTATCCCATTTCCATCAGCGCAAGGCCTTTAGCCTCAGTGGCTGTAATGATCGCACCTGCCATTGCACCTTCGGACAGGGTCCCGTTAACAACAAGAATAATATTGATGGTGCCTGCCCAATTTAGATTTAGATTTTCACACCCATTTTCAGTTATATTTGCCATTACCCTGAAGCCTGAAGGATGAGTGATACCAGCAGTGACAAACGTTGTCAGGTAGTCATCTATCCTCACGCACAGATCGTCCATGTTCACCGCTGTTAGTAGTCCGAAATATGGTCTCCTTATCTGAAGAGAATCAGCCAGTCGGTCCAGATACTGTGCAGGTTCGAAGTGGTTAAAGCCCGGCTGCACCTGATGGTTAAATAGACGATCCACATGCCCGCGACCGCCGTTAATGCCTGAACTAATTGCTTCGAATTCATCCTCGATGACCAGCGTGGAATCTTTAATGTAATGTATCATGCAGCGGCTCCAGTACAGGTATTACATAAAGCGAGTTTGTAATTTCATTTGGTATTACTTTTACCGTAATATTAAATGCACGTTCAATATTAGACGAGGTCAGCACTTGCTCAGGGCTGCCAGCTGAGATCAGTTTCCCGTCCTGGAGAAGACATATCTTATCGCAATAATAGGCAGCAAGGTTCAGGTCGTGGATAACTGCTACCACAACCATACCCTTTCGAGAGGCATTCTTTATAAGATTTAAAATATCGATCTGATTCGTTATATCAAGATGTGAAGTTGGCTCATCCAGAAGCAGGATATTCGGATTCTGTGCAAACGCCCTTGCAATGATCACCCGCTGCAGTTCCCCGCCGCTTAACTGCGTGATCAACCTGTCTTTCAAAAAAAATGTGTTTGTTTTTTCCATAGCATCCCTCACTATATTGATATCCTCAACAGTTTCAGATCCTTTGATATAAGGAGTCCGCCCCATTAACACGATATCTTCCACAGTGAACTCGAAGTTTATTGAGATCACCTGTGAGACAACTGCCACCTTTTTTGCAATCTCTTTGCTTTGCATCTCATTAACATTCGTCCCATCGATAAGAACTGTCCCTGAGATGGGTTCTAAAACCTTTGTTATGGTCTTCAACAGCGTTGTTTTTCCTGAACCATTGGATCCTATGATCCCTACAACTTCTCCTTCACTGGCTTTGAGTGATATATGCTCAAGGACATGCCTGTGTCCATAACCGGCGCTCAGGTCTCGAATCTCAAGCATACAGGCTTTGCCTCCTCTTTCGTAACAGGTATATGAAAAACGGTGCACCGAACATGGCAGTCACGATACCCACTGGTAGTTCGACCGAGTCTATGATAGTCCTGGAAAAGGTATCGCAGAGTACCAGAAAGACTGCACCCATCAGGGTTGAAGCCGGAAAAAGTATCCTGTGGTCGGGACCAACTATTATGCGCATGATATGAGGAATGATAAGCCCCACAAACCCGATGATACCGCTGACAGATACAGCAGCAGCCGTGATAAGTGCGGACAATACCAGCACGTAGCGCTTCACCTTCTCAATATTTATACCCAGGTACTGCGCCTGTTCTTCTCCCAGCAGCATTACATTCAGGCTCCAGGCAAAACGATACAGCACAAGGATACCAAAAATTATCATGACAGATGTGATCTTCACCTTATCCCAGCTTGCTGTCCAGAGTCCGCCCATCAACCAGAAGATTATCTGGTGAGGTGAATGGGATATGAATATGATCAGGGAAGTGAGTGCAGCGAGCAGCGAACCAACTGCTATACCAGACAGTAAGAGTGTATCGACCGGCACTTTACCCCCGATCTTTGATATGTTGTATACTACAAATATTGTGATAACAGCCCCTATAAATGAGAGGAGCTGGACCGGCAGCAGCAGCACAAAAGCAAGTGATGCTCCCAGTGCCGCACCTGATGACATCCCGATAATATATGGGTCAGCCATTGGGTTTTTCAACAATCCCTGCATTGCACAGCCTGCTGTGCTTAAGGCTGCACCCACCAGGGCTGCGAGGAGTACCCTGGGAAGGCGGATATCGCTGATAATGACCTCCTGGCTGTCAGTCCAGGTCTTATCAACTGGATAATACCCGTTCGCCTGGACATTTGCGACGACAGACGGGAATATCTTTCCGGTTATTTCTAATATACTCTCAAATATTTTAGTTACCAGGATCTTTGCGCTGACATCCGGAGAAATACTGGTAGAGCCTATAGCTGTATTGCTGATCACTGCTGCAATCAGGAGTAATGCCAGTATAAGTATAACCGACTTGCCGGGTTTAGCCATGGTAGTTATTTCTTATCTCTCCCGTTTTAAATAAACCATCAATATCATGCCAAGTGCAAGTATCATACCAAAGCCGGGTATCGAAGATGCATCGGATGTGTCATTCGAATTATCTGGAGATGCTCCTTTTTGGGTTTCAGCGGCTTGTGTGGGTGATACGTTCTCCGCGGGCTGGATATCAGGTGCGATAAACCCATGCAGTTCAGCTAACCCCTGGACGATCCTCGGACCTGCCAGCTCGATCGTGTTCGGATCGTCTACAGGATAGACTTTATTATTTTTCACTGCATCCGTTTGCGCCAGTACCTGGTTACCTGTTATGGCTTCCATTATAGTGTATGACCCTCCACCCATGCCTGAACATATTATGATCTGCGGGTTTTTATCAACAACGTCTTCAATACTTATAACTGGCCAGCCTACTACCTCTACTATATTTTTACCGCCAGCCATTTGTATCAGGTCGTCAGGGAAGGAACCTGCACCTGCTGCATACATGGGGTCATGCCAGACGATATAAAGCACTCGGGGCTTTCTGCTGTCTGGGATATATTCGGTTATGTATGTTATATCCCTTATCTGCTGTGTCATATCCGCTGTGAGCGATTCAGCAGCAGCATCGTTTCCTGTGATGTTCCCAACAAGCCGGATGTTCTCAAGAATGTCATCCATTGTTTTTGGGTTTAATGAGACCACTTTGAGGTCCAGGTTCTTCAATGCATTGATCGTTTCCTCGCCGTTGCCGTGTTCGGCAAGGACAAGATCAGGAGACATGTTCACCACTGCTTCGATATTTACGCTCGAGAATCCACCGATCTTGGATAGATTGACAGCTTCAGGAGGATATGTATCATACGTGGTTCCGGCAACTACTCTGTCGCCGGCACCAACCGCAAATAATATCTCTGTGTTACACGGGGACAGGGATACGATGCGCATTGGTGTTTTTTCAATCGTCACTGTGCATCCGAAATTGTCAGTGATATTGATGGGATACGCCAGTGTGGTCGGGGTCAATAATACGGTTACGGTTAGAATAAACAAAACGATATGGGATGTTTTTAGCATTAGTAATTCCTCTGACATCATCTGGAGATTTCATATATAATACTGGTGTTCTGGGTTACAGGTGTTAGCCAAAAAGGGGTCAATACAATGTGGGCGCAGTCAAATGAAAATGTGATTTAATGTATCTCAAGTTAATTACCACTATTGGATCCATCAGTTCTTGATATTTACAGATATCTTCTTCTTGGTCACAGGCACCAGTTTCTTCCATTAAACTGTGACATCTTTCTCCAATAAATATTCATCAACTGTTTTATCTGAGGGTTTTCCATCAATCTCATACAGGAATAATCCTTCTTCACCATCTGTAGATATTACATATTCCCGATTGCCCACTCTCTTAACCTCTACAGCCGACACGCTTCTTAGTGCATCTAACAGGCTGCTTCCTTCTGGTAGTTCAATTGTATCGACTTTAGCAAACTTATCGAGAATATTATACATATTTTTTGATTTGAGCTTGAGTACATGGGTTCTACCGAATTCTTTTCTTTCAATAAGGTCGGCATCTTCCAATATCCTGACATGCTTTGCGGCAACAGGGACAGAGATATTCAATTCCTTTGCCAGTCCTGAAATATGCATCTCAGTATCAGTCAGTACCTCCAGCATATTCATACGGGTGGAGCTTCCCATTGCTTTGAAGACTTTATTATCTATCTGGGTCATAACTGTTATCTTGAATCGAGGTGATATTTAAGTCCTTCTTTTATGACCGGCATGGAATTATTTCAATATTACTTTGGAGGTGTTTGATCAACTACATTAAAGAACTAAAACCAGGACTGTTGAGGAATTAAAATAAAGCTGCCGGGCTTGATATTGATGAATTCGAAGATTTGTTATGATTGGGGGGAGGGTTTCTGCACTTGGGCTATAAACTCCAGACGTCGATTCGCAAAGTCCGGGGCATTGGCGTTGGTGCATGAGGATTTCTATCATTCAATTCTCGTTTTGGATTTAATCGATAAATAAAAGGCACGGAACAAGCTAAAAGTAGGAAGTTTTTAGCATCTTTTGGGGGTAATACTTTTACCTTTTTATAATCTTCTTAAATTCATCCACAGATATTCCCACATCAACTAATATACTTTTAATAATTTTTGGATGCAGGATTTTTCCACTGTGGTAAGCAATAGTTACTCTTTTTCCGTCATTATTTTTGAATATTTTATGACTGCCCGACTGCCTTGATAAATGAAATCCCAATTTTTCAACTATTTTTATCATCTCATTTGCGGTTACCCTTGGCAACTTCTCGCTCATGCAGTTACCTCAAGAGCAACAAGGCTGAAAGAGTTCATCTTTTCAATTACCTCTCCGCTTTCGATGATATCTTCTAAATGCAGGCGGATAGCATCTTTTATATTTTCAAGAGCTTCCTCATAAGTGTCCCCCTGGGAGTAACAACCCTGCAATGCTGGACACATTGCAAAATAGCCATATTCGTCATTTTCTATTACAACAGGGAGCGTATATTTTTCCATTATTAAAATCTCCTTAAAGATTATTGGTTTGGAAAGTATTTAATGATTACATATGTCACTTATACTGACTACTTTTATCGACCGGACTTACCCTCAATATCGTATTTACGTCCATATTTTGGGGAGGATGAATCTTATTCAGGTTCATATGTTTCCATTTTATTTTTAAGTAAATTGTAGTCGCTACTATCAAGTTTTTTCCGTGCTCCAATTTTAGCGTCACAGTTTTAGTTATAGATATTTTCCCGGATGCACAAAATTGAAGATGCAAGCAACCCCCTCACCCATCTTCCTCTTCACGCATTGATTCCACAACGTCTGAAAGTTCAGGATACTTTTCGGTATCTTCCCTGATACTTTCAATGGATGCTTTTATTTTGCTGAGTTCATATCGCCTAATAAGCAGCCGGATAGCCTCGTTAACCGCTTCGGTCCTGTTTCTAAAATAACCTTCTTTAACGATTACATCCAGTTCTTTAGCAAGAAATGGAGTTGTACGTATATTCACCTGAACACTCGTCAATATATCACCTGTGTTACATATGAAACACATTTAATATATCATTTACCCAACATTCTATAATAATTCATCTCGCTCATCTTTGCTATAATTTATATGTCATCTTAATTTATAGGCAAAATGTAATCAAAGGCACAATATTATTTTTTTCGTTGTGTGGAGGGTGGTCACCACAAATCATGATTCCTGTATTCTTCGAGCTTATTGTGATATCCTTTAAGTTCATAGCAAGAATTTCAACCGCTTCTTCGGTACTCTTATTGTCATGATAATATCTATCCAGAATCCTGAAATGTGCAACAGTAAAAACACTCTTTTGTTCTGCTTCGATCAATGCGTCCTTTACCTGGTAGTCGTATCGTACAGCATCCTCCTCTTCTACTTCAACTACTCGATCAACCCTGAATGATTTTGCGCCATTTTTCTCCATAATTACTGCCGACACTATACCCTGCATACTGGCTAACTCCACAACTGAGATGGGGTCTGACGTATAGACATGCCGGGTCTCAAACACTCCGTGGTTGTGAGGATACAGACCCGTAAGGATGGTTGCAATGGCAGGTGTGGTATGCATGGAAACCCCTTTGCACCCTAATACCATGCCATTGAAATTGAAATAGAGTTTATATGTTTCATAGAGGCTCATACCAAGACCATCAACAATTATCAATACCAGTTTATTGCAGTCTTCCAAATCTCTGACTATTGCAGGTATCGGTACACCGTCGGTCTTTGGCAGTGACACATGCAGGATGCTGGCAATTGTAGGAGCCACATCAGTCAGGCTGTACATAATACTAATTTAAATTACTGGTAGTACATAAAGTATAACTTTGTGTTTGTCCGACTCTATCGGACACCCTGGACAAAGTCCAAGGTCTCAAGTCAATCCGACCGAAGGGAGGATTTTCTTGTACGTATCATGCGCCACAATAGTCCCCCGCGCCTGCCTTGTTTCTACAATTATTACAAACTTTTCGACTGATCATGTGTTTCTTCCTTGCCCCCGAATATGAGTGCAGCAAGTGCACCGCCGATGAACCAGATTGCAAGCATGATGATAACACCTATTGTTGCCGAGTATAGGTCGGTCATTGCCCCGATAAGCATGGCAATTAGACCGAAGGCGAATATTAAACCGCCCAAGGCTTTTCTCCTGCTTTGGTCCATATTTTTACCTCCCCTGGCTTTCCCTGGTTTTATAGGTATGGTTAATTCATTGGGGGCAGGGGGTACTTATTATTTACTGTGGGGGCGGAGTGATGGTGGGTATATTGTTGGATGTCCATGCATTGCAGATTGTTTTCCTATGAGGATACTGCAAAGGGGGCTCTTGAAGGTGGGGGCACAAAATTGTTTGGATTGAAAACAAATAATACAATTTGCTATAAAATTAAAAGGTAGAACATTAATGAAAGGAAAAATAGTATCCCCCATAAAATACAATTCCCCTTAATAATATCTCTGCCTTCAAATGGGTATATCGGAAATAAACTAAAAGTAGCATAAGCTAAATTGGGCATAGCACCTGTAAATACTAACCATTTAAAATCAGGGAAATAATTACTAAATAACAATAAAAAAAACCCCATGGTTAAATTAAATATTGCTCCTGAGGATGCAGCAATAGCTTCTTTAAAAGAATTATCAATTAAGTTTGAAATTCTTGTCCCTCCTGCAGCTGTAATTACAAAGCCAAACCATCCTGAAATTATAGTAACAATAGCTCCAAAGAAAGATATTTTGAATATTGATTTTCCACCTAAGCTATTATGTGATATTTTTATAGCAAAATCATGACCAATTTCCGCCAACATTGCAAAAAAAGCCAACGAAACTATAAATAGTAAAGGTTTTATTCCAAATTCAGATATATGAGTCTCCCGACAAGCTTCTAATGAAAATGCAAGAAAGAGAATTCCTCCAGCTAGAATAAGCCTAATGATTTCTATATGTCTTTCAACTTTAATCTCATTATTTTGAGACCACTTTTGCATCATGTCAACACTAAATAATTTCGCCCATAATTTGGCGAGTGTGTTCAGCAGGCATTTAAACTTATTTGTGTGTTCAAATTTCTTATAGATTTTTCCACCAATCGCCCTTAAAAATCCGTTAATTAATTCATCGATTTTTCTCCAATGATAACTTAAACAATTTAATGCAGGATTACCTGGTATTGCTGCTGCTATTCCTACCATAGCAGTTACTCCTGCCGAAACAGCTATTGGAAACACGGGTAATGATGGTTTAGGGGTTGGTGGAATTTGTGGACTGTCCGTAGATGCCCTGTTTGCGTTTGGAGAAATGTCTGATTTGTTTCTAACTACTAATGGATAAGGACTTGAAGTGGAAATGTTGCGTGCGTCGTAAGAACTTTCAAGAGATGATATAACTAAGTAAGTACCTGTAGTCGTGGCAGCATATGTGATTGAAGCTTTGCTAAGAAGTGAACTAACTTTATATGTGGCAACTTCATTACCGTTTGGATCATTTAAATATAAATTAACACAATCAGATGAACCATCGGTCCATGAATTTATTCCAAATACACCAGGTTCACTTACAGTAAGATCATAAAAGATTACATCTCCCTTGATAACATCGGTTGTTGTTTTCTTATTATGTGGTAATAGGGATAATGGATAAGGACTTGAGGTGGAAATGTTGCGTGCAGTATCACCACTTTCAAGAGATGACTTTACTCTGTAATTACCTGTGGTCGTGGCAAAATATGTGACTGAAGCTTTGCTAAGAAGTGAACTAACTTCATATGTAGCTACTGCATCACCGTTTGGATCATATAAATATAAATTAACACAATCAGATGAACCATCGGTCCATGAATTTATTCCAAATACACCAGGTTCATTTACAGTAAGATCATACCAGATTGCATCTCCCCTGATAACGTCGGTTGTTGTTCTTTTATCATGTGGTAATAAAGATAATGGATAAGAACTTGTGGTAGAAATGTTGCGTGCAGTATCAGCACTTTTAAGATATGACTTTACTCTATAATTACCTGTGATCGTGGCAGCAAATGTGACTGAAGCTTTGCTGACAAGTGAACTAACTTCATATGTAGCAACTTCATCACCGTTTGGATCATATAAATATAAATTAACACAATCAGATGAACCATCGGTCCATGAATTTATTCCAAATACACCAGGTTCACTAACAGTAAGATCATACCAGATTGCATCTCCCCTGATAACGTCGGTTGTTGTTCTTTTATTGTGTGGAAATAGAGATAATGGATAAGAACTTGTGGTAGAAATGTTGCGTGTATTATCAGCACTTTTGAGATATGACTTTACTTTGTAAGTACCTGTGGTTACGGCATTATATCTGATTGAAGCTTTGCTGACAAGTGAACTAACCTCATATGTAGCAACTTCATCTCCGTTAGGGTCATATAAATATAAATTAACACAATCAGATAAACCATCGGTTCGTGAATTTATAATAATTAGACCTGGTTCATCAACAGTAAGGTCATACCAGATTGCATCTCCACCAGATAAAGATAGTTCTGCCGATTCACCTTTTACAACAGGAATACTTAAAATAAAAAACAATCCAAAACAAATTATCAAAATAATCCAATTGTTTTTCAGGAATGTATGTAGTCTTTTAAATATTGTATTCGGAAAAGGTTGATTCTCACCTCCATTGTAATACATTTTCAGACTCCTGGTGTATTGAGTAGCGATTATAAACCACAATCTTTGGATATACTTTTATACATTTCTATATACTTTTTGGTGATTTTAATTCTAACGCTGAAAATTATAGATTTCGTTTATCTAAAAAGAATGTGTGTGTCATTATACGGTTACATATGCCACTCAACTTCCGATAAACATTATGCGCCACAATGGTCCTCTGTGCCTGCCTGGCTTCCACAATTATTACTAACTTTCCGACTGCTCAGGTGGTTCTTCCTCGCCCCCGAATATAAGTGCAACAAATGCACCGCCGATGAACCAGATTGCAAGCATGATGATGACACCTATTTTAACTTCATAGAGGTCGGTCATTGCCCTGATGAGCATTACAATTAGTCCGAGGGCGAATATTAAACCGCCTATGGCTTTTCGTCTACTTGGATCCATATTTTTACCTCCCCTGGCTTTTCCTGGTTTTACAGATATGGTTAATTCATTGGGGGCAGGGGGTACTTATTATTTACTGTAGGGGGGGCGTGGAGTTTGGGACATTTTTTTTGGATTATTCATTCGTCACGGACCGCCGGACTGAAGCGCCGAGGCATCCCAGCACGAGTGCATAAGGGATTCTACCGTTTATTTGTTGCTGTGGCTTTGAAAATATAAGGGGCACTAAATCAGTAAATGGAAGTCCATATTAGGTGCTTCTTCGATCAGAAATAACATTGTCGATTGTGTCAGAAGGGCGGGCTTTAATGTTTATCATTGATGTTCCTTCACAAGAAGGTTCACTTTTTCTTGTTATAACAGTTGTGAAGCAGCAGTAAGCCCAGCTTTAATAATCATCTCCGCAGGGATCACTTCAAATACCTGTCCTTTCACTTCAACAGTTCTACACTCGTGAGAACCACAAACATCACAGCAAGGGCTGTGTCCGACCCCACCCTCAATCCAATCCTCCAACAGTCGGTTATTAATCCAAATTCGATTTGACTGTAAAGGATCTTTTTTGAATTTCGAAACAGGAAGTTCTTCCTTTTCCAATACGATTTCAATTCCTAATGGAGCGAGGGATTGCCTGAGGGTGGAAACTGCCTTGTCAAGTTCTTTATCTGTTGATCCACATCTTGGACATGTTTCTCCCTCAAATATCAATCGTTGCCATTTAATTTTCAGGATATTCTTGTTAGTGCCTGTGTCCTGTCCAAAAGTGCTACATCCACAGCCTTTCTGCCATTGTGTTTTTTTCTTGTCCATTTTATTGTCTTCTTTCAGGCTTTTGGAAATCAACTATATCGCTCAACATTGTTGATAAATCCGTGCCCAAACTTTAGCACCATATAAGTTACTTTGGCTAAAGAAGCTTTGCGATTGCACACAACTCCCATTGAGTCAAAAATTACGACGGCACACCCAACCGCAGCAGAGCTGTAGAGTATAGTTATTAAGATAAAGAATTAATTAGTAACAAAGGAGAGTGAAGAAATATGAATAGAATATTAGGAAATATCATAATTGTTTTTGGATTATCAATAACATTTATAGCATTATTATCAATATTATTTTTTTTGGTATCGCCAATATTAATAATGTTCTTTCCTGCTTTTACATTTTGGATATTGTCTGCGTTCAGAATTGAAATCAGTGTTTTATTGTTTATAGTTGGATTAATTATTACAATTATTGGTATAAAAAATAAGATGTCATAGTAGTCACCAGTATTCCCCTTACAATGTACCGGGCCTGTATATTGCGTTACCAAAACATGTAGAAAAAATTGAAAAAGCAAACAAAACCCTCACCCACCACTCAACCTCCGATAAGCATCATGCCCCGCAATAGTCTCCTGCGCCTGCCTTATTTCTGTAATTAATACAAACTTTTCGACTGATCAGATGTTTCTTCTTTGCCAATGAATATGAGTGTAACAAGTGCACCGCCGACGAACCAGATGGCAAGCATGATGATGCCACCTATTGTTGACGAGTAAAGGTCGGTCATTGCCCCGATGAGAATTACAATTAGACCGAGGGCGAATATTAAACCGCCTAAGGCTTCTCTCCTGCTTTTGTCCATATTTTCGCCTCCCCTGGCCTTTTCTGGTTTTACAGGTATGGTTAAATCATCGGGGGCAGGGGGGTACTTATTATTTACTGTGGGGGGCGGGAGGTTGGGACATTTTTTTTGGATTATTCATTCGTCACGACCCCGGATTGTTTCGCAAGATCCGAGGGATCATACTGATGCTCAGTTTAGATAATATTAAAAAGATTTCTTAATCTCCTGACTCGGACAAGCCGAAACCAAACAGGAATGGTCTCCATTTTACAATTTCCGAATTGAAATTGCTTATTTCAATAAACCCTACGGTAATTCAACGTGGTCACGTTGATAACCGATAATTTGTTGTTAGACAGTGAGATATTCTGCTTTTGAGCAGTGAAACTTTTGTAATAAGGCAATGTTCTACCCATCGGTAGTGCTTGGAAATACGCTATTCACATAGAAAAGAGTTTCGAAAAACTACTAAATTTCATCGCTCAGAACTCGCTTCAACTAATGCTTTATAGAATCGATGAAAATTTTCGTGCCAAAAAAACACGAAAATATCTTGTAAGATACTAAATTCCGAATCTCACATAATGAATTCATACTATTCTCACTCCAATATATAGAGGAATAACTTCTCCCGAAGCGTTTCTATTATGCGGTGAATATAAATATATGACCGGTGTCGTCCAAGGATCTATTTTTACACGGCGTAACTTCATAGTGTCATTATCTAAGACAGCTTTGATTGTATATTCTTCTACAATCCTTGGATTATTCATTATTGGTAGTTTGGGATGTTCTATCTTCTCATTTTGATTTAAGTTATATAGTTCTTTAAATATAGACTCATTATCAAAATTGAAAATTTCAACAACTACTTCATGACTATTATTAACATCATCATTGTAAATAATAAAAAGAGGGGTTGATTGCCCCATCAGGTAAAAAGGTAGAATTTTGCTAATATAAGGTACTATTACCATTAATATGACTACTACAATCAATCCTGCAATAATTAGCATCTTCTTTTTATCCATAACTCAATATCTCCTTAAAGTCATACAGTAGCCACTAAAATTTCGAGAGGAATAATTTCTCCTGATGTGCTATAATCTGTTGAAGTATGGTATAAAAATATAGTCGGAGTCGTCCAAGGATCGATTTTTGTCCTGAGTATATCCGTTGTTTCATTGTCTAAGACAACTTTAAATGTATATAATCGAGAATGTGAAGACCACAACACTGGTGGTTTGGGATGTTCTATCCATTCATTTTGATTTAACTTATAAAATTCTTTAAATATAGACTCATTATTAGAATTGAAAATTTCAATAGCTACTTCATGACTATTATTAGGATCCTCATTGTAAATGGTAAAAAGTGGCGTTACTGATCCGTGGTCATCAGGAACTGACACAGGGGCCAAATTTGGGGGATGTGAGGAAATTTGGATAATATTGAATCCTGCTATCACTGATAGAACTAACATAACTATTATTACGATTCCTGCAATAGTCTTTCTCTTCATTTGCATAATTCGTCATATAATGTCATCATGTTAACTGACTATTAAACTTCCGTTCATATTTTTTTGTAAGGGACTCAGTCACAAACTGGTATACCCCGTATAATGTACCGGGCCTGTATCTACCAATTTCTCAGAAGTATTCACCTAACTCGGACAAGCCGAAACCAAACAGGAATGGTCTCCATTTTACAATTTCCGAATTGAAATTGCTTATTTCAATAAACCCTACGGTAATTCAACGTGGTCACGTTGATAACCGATAATTTGTTGTTTGACGGTGAGATATTCTGCTTTTGAGCAGTGAAACGTTTGTAATAAGGCAATGTTCTACCCATCGGTAGTGCTTGGAAATACGCTATTCACATAGAAAGAGTTTCGAAAATATCACTACTAAATTTCATCGCTCAGAACTCGCTTCAACTAATGCTTTATAGAATCGATGAAAATTTTCGTGCCAAAAAAACACGAAAATATCTTGTAAGATACTAAAATA
Organism: ANME-2 cluster archaeon; assembly: GCA_014237145.1. Lineage (NCBI taxonomy): Archaea > Methanobacteriati > Methanobacteriota > Methanomicrobia > Methanosarcinales > ANME-2 cluster archaeon. The sequence continues at coordinate 623 of JAAXOC010000025.1, read as the reverse complement.
CCCCATTCATAAAACAAAACCCTCACCCGCCCCTCAACTTCCGATAAGCATCATGCGTCGCAATAGTCCCCTCCGCCTGCCTTGTTTCTACAATTATTACAAACTTTTCGACTGATCAGGTGTTTCTTCCTTGCCCCCGAATATAAGTGCAGCAAGTGCACCGCCGATGAACCAGATTGCAAGCATGATGATAACACCTATTGTTGCCGAGTATAGGTCGGTCATTGCCCCGATAAGCATGGCAATTAGACCGAGGGCGAATATTAAACCGCCTAAGGCTTTTCTTCTACTTGGGTCCATATTTTTGCCTCCCGTGTTGTTTCCTGGTTTTACAGGTATGGTTAATTCATTGGGGGCAGGGGGGTACTTATTATTTACTGTGGGGGGCGGGAGGTTGGGTTCATTGCCAGTAAAGAGATGCTGAATCATAAGGAATTTAGGCATAGACAATTATAGAGAATATCATGCACTTCAAAGTGGTTCTGGAAGAGGATGAAGAAGTCGGTGGGTATATTGTTAGCTATCCTAGTGTCAAGTCAACATCAAAGTGTCAGATTATGAAGGGAATAGGGCACAATTCTAAAATCAAATTATTTCAATAATAATATTAGACGCAGATTTAC
>JAAXOC010000024.1 GCA_014237145.1 ANME-2 cluster archaeon | reverse complement strand
TTTTTGTTGGTGTGTTTGTTTACGATGTCAATGAAGTTTAGTTCGTCGGATATGGAGAGGAGAGCTGCTGTTTTTCCATATTGGAAGGATTTTAGTTTGATGTGTGGCAGTTCTTTTGATTGTTCTTTTAGTTCTACTATTTTTTCTGCAGTTCCGAGGTATTTTTGCCATACTTGTTTTGGCTTGCCATCAATCCTTGCCATTTCAACGGCATACCAATAGATGTGACCTTTGATCTTCTTTTTTTTCAATGATACCATATGATCATATTAGGTCATACGTATTTAAATAGTTTTCTGTTTTAATCGATGTGTATTGAAGCATTAATTTAATATTAATAGTTAGGCCATACATTGTTTTAGGCGGCAACATGTCCAATGGCTAACGGTTTTCAATGAAAATTAGAGGTCAATTTGCTTTTCTTTGAAAGTCAAGTCAAAGATGTTCTATCAATTCATCTATTGAAACGCCTGCTTGGTTCAATATGCTCTTGAGAGTGGATTTTTTAACAGGATTATTCAAGGGAACAGTAACAGTTGAATCTCCCCTCTGCATAAACACATGGCTTCCCCTTTGCCGTACAATAATAAACCCCATCTTATTCAAAGATTTGATTATTTTTTTGCCAGACACAGAAGGAAGTTTAAGCACTGGCTACTTCCACCTTAAAAACTTCTGTATACGAGCGAGCTTGTTCCTGCATGACTTCAAGAACCAGTTGAATTGCCTCTTTAATGTTTTCCAAAGCTTCTTCTTTGGTATTTCCTTCGCTTATTGCAGCAGGAAGTTCAAGACATTGGACAGTATATCCACCTTCATCTGATTCTTCGAGTTTTACAGTGAATTGCATGTTCAATAATTAGATTTGTAGTTACTTAAATATAGCACAACGAATCTATTCCAAAAAAAGAATTGCTCTTTAGCTGATAATTTGCGCCGTCTTCAAGAATTGATAATTGGTGTTTTGCTAAATTTTACATAACGAGCATTGCTTATTCATCCAAAAACCCTCTCAACCATATTACCGATCCTACCTCGAATATGCACTGGCGATCTACGAAGCCCCGTCCGCGCCATCCCCGAATGAATTCAGTGGCACCCATTGCATTTTTTGCTATAATCCCAAACCCTTGCGCTTATCATCGATCACATCGCTTATCATTTCTGCTGCCTTTATCGGATCAGTCTCAACTGCAAACTTACCACCGACAATATCCTCTGCACCTGCTGTAAGAAGCTCCACAACATTTGAACTTCCCATAATTGCCGGAGGAAGTCCAAGAAGCGTGAATATTCCTGATGCAACTGCATAAGTCCCTATGCTGACAGCCTTCTCGCTCATCCATTCGGGCGCTGCCGCTGCAACTGGAAGGTCTGATATGTCAACACCAAGCTCGTTTGCAATAGAGGCTACAACAACGAGTATCCTGCTTATATCAACACAGGAGCCCATGTGAAGGACAGGTGGTATCCCAAGCGATCTGCAGAGTGATTTTAAACCTTCTCCTGCCATATCTGCCGCATCAGGGAGTAGAAGACCTGCTTTTGCACATGCAATTGCACTACATCCTGTTTCAACTACAAGAATATCCTTCTTGATCAGCGCCTTTGTCATCTCAACATGGTTCTTATCATGCACCACCTTGGGATTGTTACACCCGACCAGAGCAGCAATACCCCTGATCTTCCCTTCTTTTATCGCATCGATCAACGGTGTTAAACTTCCACCAAGTGCCGCAATGATCGCTTCAGCACTAAATCCTGCCATCATATCCAATGGATCTGATGGTATCAACACCCTCCCGGTATTGCGGTTTTTAAAGTTTAAAATTGCTCGTTTTACAATTCCCTTCGCGATATCAAATCCATTCTCTTCATCAAACTCAATATGCTCGGCGCTTGGGAATTTCGCCTTAGGTGAAGTTGAGATAAGGAGCGTGTGATAACACTTTGCAACATCTCCAAGTGATGGCATGATACACTGCACGTCTACAACCATCGCCTCAACGGCTCCTGTTACGATTGCAAGCTCCTGGTCAAGGAAATTTCCAGCAACAGGAATACCATGTCTCATTAAAAGCTCATTTGCGGTACAGCACATCCCACAGAGATTGATACCGGTAGCTTCCTCCATCTTTGCAAGTTCCACAAGTTCCGGGTCATTTACTGCTTCTGCAAGCATCTCAGAGAGAATCGGCTCATGCCCGTGCAACACGATGTTGACCTCCGTCTCATTTAGAACCCCGAGATTCACCTTCGATGTTACAGGTTTTGGTGTTCCAAAAAGGACATCAGAAAGCTCTGTCGCAATCATTGAGCCACCCCATCCATCTGATAAGGATGTCCTGAGTCCATGGAGGATGAGGTTCGCATAGTCGTTATCAACCCCTATGTGGGTTCGATGCATCATCTCAACGATCTCTCTATCGACTCCCCTTGGAATGATTCCCAGGTCTTTCCAGAGCTTCTGTCTAACCTCAGGTGCACGCTCAACGAACTGCAAAGCGCCCTTTACCATCCCGAACTCGTCAAGAACTGCGAGTGCAAGCTCTTTTGCAATCACGTGTTTATCTTTACCCGTAGTCTCGATTCCAAACTCTGCTGCAAGAGCCTTTAACTTCCCTTCATCTTTGATCTCATATCCCGATGCTTTATTCTCTGCTGTGAGGAGCAAGGTGTGAGCTATATCCCTGCCGTGATCCGAGTGTGCCGCAGCACCTGCTGCGATCGCTCTTGAAAGGTTTCTTGCAACAAGCGTATCATAGCCAGCTCCACAGACTCCTTTCACGGCTTTCGCTGCATGAGGGCCTACCCTGAGATATATTGGCAGCGAGGGGTGGGTAAGCCTGCAGGGACCCATAGTGCAGTTCTTACAGCAGATTCCAAGCTCGCCGAAGTTGCATTTGTCTCCCTGCTTTTCAAAACGGTCCCAGACAAGTTCAACTTCGTCCCTCTTTGCTTTATCTATGAGGGGTTTTGCAGTTTTATCAATCGTCTTTTCCGATGCCATAATGCTTCACATCCTTGCAGCATATATTTTAATATTTTGTTTTTTACCAGTTGCTTCCATTAATCCCCGTCCTTGCCGCACCACACTTGGGATAAAATCCAGGGCATCCATGAACTGTCGGATGTGTATTTTTTGCATCTCTCATCTCAAGCGGTTTAAGTATAACGTGTTTTGGGTTGCCGAAGTCGGCAACCCCGTATTATGCGATGTGGCGGCAACCATCGATATATTGCGTTTAGCCATTGCACCCCTACGGACGTAATCAGGGATTGGGTTCGATGCGATAGAGGATGTTCGCAATGTCGCCTGTGACGTAGATCACACCTGATGAGCCAACTGCCACGCCGTTGAATATCCACGTAGGCGGATAACCCTCTGCACCCTCTGCGCCCAGCTCAAGCCCTTCTGCTACGGTGCTGACCTTGCCTGTCTCAAGGTCGATGGACGAGAGACGCCCGACTCCGGTCTCAACAACAAGCAGGCTTCCGTCCGGCGCTACCGTGAGCCCTTCCGGGGCGGAGAGTTCTGTTGCCATCGGTTTTGGTTCTAAGAGGAGTTCACCGCCTGCCACGATCTGAAGCACCATACCTGTAGCCCAATCGCTGACCCACAGGTCATCGTTGGTCGCTGCCAGTCCCACAGGCAGAACGAGTCCATCGGCAGAATCCGCGAGAATGACACGCCCCTCATCGCTCGTCCGGGTGACACGACATGCCCCGGCTTCGAATCCGAGTTCGACGACAATAAGATCGCCCTGGAATCGGATTGCGTTTATTGGCACCGCAAAGTCCGTGTACTCCTCCAGTACCTCACGTGTCTCAGGACTCCAGACCTGAACAGTATTGGAAAAGACCGACGACAAGACCAGGTTATCACCGTCAGGAGAAACCGTCTCCGGACTCGTGATGCCGGGCATTCCAATGTAGTGCCGCTCGACGCTTCTTTCCTCGCCTGTCAGCCCGTCGAACTCACGAAGGGTAAAGAGGTCAGCCACAAACACGGACTCGCCATCGGAACGGGGTAGCGCGGCAACACCGCTGCCAGCCACTATCATGCCGCCCGGGCTCACGGTCCGCGTTGTGCCATTGGCAAGAACCTCAAAGATTGTGCCGTCCTGACCATGCGAGACGAACAGTCGATCATGCGAGTCGAACGCAAGGTTATCCAACCCTGCCGGCAACCGGGCAATTACCTCTTTTCTCCCGGTCTCTGCATCAAAACGCAAAATCTCGCCTTCACAATAGTCGGCAACGTGCAGACGACCCTCTGAGTTGAACTTCACAGCCGCCGGACAACCCATACCATCCGCAACCAGGTGAATCGTTCCATTATCCACATCAACGCGCACCACCTCGCCTTTGGTCCAGATCGGACCGTACAGGAATCCATCAGGTCCAAAGTCCATGCCGTTTAAGAAACCCAGATCCTCAGCGATTAGGCGAGGCGGATCAACGAGGTCGGGGTCGAGTTCGTACAGCGCGTCACCCATGAGATACAGGGCAGCGAAGAGGCGACCATCATCAGAGAACGTGATCGGGTCGACGCCGGGCGCAACGAACTGGCTGGTGCAGACACCGTCCGGCGATAGCCTGCCCACCTCGCCGGTCAGAAACGATGTCCAGTACAGCGAGCCGTCAGGTCCGAAGATGAGATCTTCCGGTCCTTCCACGCCCACGTCCGGACCGAGTCGGTCGAGTATCTCGCCTGTTTCCGGGTCCATGACCACAATCTCCCTGCCTACAGTAGAGGCGATGTGCAGCCGGTCTTTACTGTCGAAGATGATGCCAGCGGCACCATCGATGGGCGATCCCTGCACGAGAACCGTTACGGCGGCTTCTGGCTTCTCATCGTCCGATGGCTCTATGCAGCCTGAGACGATGAGCCCCAGAACCGCCAAGAGCATCGGTATATACAATAATTTTTTCATTGGTAGTTTCCTCCTGTTTTTCTATTTCGTCCATTAATGTTCCAAGATACTGAATATGCACGCATTCGAATATTAGTAATTTTATATAATCCATCTACTAAAAATTTAAAAATATAGCGAGTAATACAGTTTGTAGTAAAACCGTACCACTCAAGCCAGCTCACTATTCTGTTAAACAGTTCCCTGGGCGCTTTCAAACCTTTGCCCCTTTTTTGGCACTGTCTGGAATTCCAATTATTTCCTGCGTTCAATGACCATCTCGCAGTACGGGTCGCCACCGCACATACTCTTGTTGACTTGTATTGTAAAACCAGGATTAAGGTTTTCAACAGCCGATTTGTGGTAGGTCTGGCATGCAGTAAGTACAACCTGCGGATCAAGTCCCATCTCCACTACCCTGTTGAGCATGGCACACTTTGTTGTCTTCCCTACGGTCCTGTCATCGCCTTCTTCTGTGATCTCTCCCTCAAACTCAGGTCCATAGAGGATTGTTAAAATGATCTCTAAGGTCTCGTCAATCTCCCTGGCATTGCCTGTTGGCAGTCCAAGGGCTGATGCAAGGTCCTTGATTTCCTTCCCTGCTTCAATATAGATGGACCGTTCTATCTCATCATACTTTTCTCCAACTGCTTCCCTGAAGGCAATATCAAATGCTAACGGGATTGCACTTGCTGCCCTGGCTGCAATCTCCCACCTTTGCTCTGCTGGAATATCTTCTATACTTACCATCTTTCAAACCTCCCAATTTGTGTTATATATTTTGATGTAGCTTTGAAGCCTCAATTATATATAATCATTAATGGTGTAAGTAATTTTTGGTGTAGGAATTTTTAGTTTTTGGGAAGGGGTAAAACAATTTCCTGATACAAAGAGTGGATTGTGGAACATTAACATGGCAAATGATAAACAGCTTATTTGATTGAACATTGTTAAAACTAAGAAGAGCAATTATACAGTTACTAAAAAAAATGTGTGTGGTTTCCCACACACTTAACTGTGTCAATGACGATTAAATCCGTTTATTTTGGGCCATAATGCGGTCCACTACCTTCTGGGACACAATCTTCATCACAGTCACGATTGCGTTCCTTATCACCCAGGAAACTTACATCATCTCGACATAATCCATCTTTTGGTGGAGAGTCTAGTATACTATCATCATCCGTATCAGTCCATTGGATACGATCTCTATCAGGCATCCCATCTTCATTTGCATCATTAGCAGCGAATGTAGATCCTGTTGAACCCAGTACTAATGCAAGGACCAGCAATACTCCAATAATTGTTCTAATTTTCATCAATTATCACCTCCTTTACATTCCGTTGAACAACTAAATTATAGTGGGAGATCAAATCACTTAAGCATACTTTCGGTTCAATAAATTTAAATCATCCATTTCACTTCAAAAACAGACAAAAGCCTTCAAAATAGTCTTAATTACTTTATTAAACTTCAACACAAAATATCTATTTACTTATATAATTATTAAATATATATATCAAATCTATTGGCCGGATGATGCTACATTAAGAATAAAATCTCCAGTCCAGCCTCCTGATAGCACCTGAAAATCTTTAAGCACAAACAGCGGCATAACATTTAAACAGAGATAAAACAGGATGAACTTGAGGACGATTTCTTTGAAGAATTAAGAGGAAGTGATCAACTTCCTAAATCAAATGAAAAAACGAGTTAAGAGTGCGGTTAAGCATTACATTGAATGTTTGAAAGAAAATTGAGAATTATTCAAGAAAAACTTAATCTTAATAACTATACCCTGCAGTTCTGCTGCGGTTGGGTGTGTCATCACAACGTTTGACTCTGAATATTTCGATTTTCAAATTATCGGACAGTCTCTTTGGTGCGGGTGCTGGCAGACGCTTTTGTTGTGCTTCATTGATGCATGGGTATTCAGCGGTCCGGGGGTGCGAAGTGGATATTATGTTTGTTAGCTGCCGGCGGATGTTAAAATATATGATATAAGTAAATATATATATATATATAACCGCCCTCCAGCCCTGCCACCGCAGGGCGGCAGGTGGCAGCTAACCTTGTAGATTTGTGATGACTTTGAACCGCCGTTTTGTGGAGCGTTCTAACCTTTCTCTGTACCATCTGTGGTTAATTTTGAAATACTTCCAGCCCCTTCTCCCCTCCCCTCTGCCCAGGTACCTCTCCTCTATTTGCTCTGTCCGCCCCTGTGGTGTGGGGGCTGGCAGTCGCATTTTAGGTGCCCATGAATGAAAACGGATCAACGCCCGGACCTGATCAATAAATTGCAGTATTTGAATAGATATATTTATAACGTCTAAAAAGAAAATTAATTCACTTTTATAGGAAGGAGGAGGAATAAAGATTGGTGGGAACTATTTCAATCTTCATCGGAGTAATTCTAATAATAATTCTAGGTATATGGTTTTTAGGTGAGAGGTGGAGACCTTTACGTCCTTCGACCTGGAAATTCATGAAAGAGGCAGGTTTGCGGAGAATCCTTAATCTTCAAGCCTTTCATGGATATATCTATGCCCGCTGGACAAATCAATATGTTAACCTCCTCGTTAACAAAATCTTTCCCCGGTTGAGTCCCCTAAGAAAAATATGGTTATCAGAGCACTATCACGGCAAAATCCTTACACCTGAACAAGCCCATTCCATCATAACCAATGATAAAGATATTCCTTTGCATGATCTGGAACAGATTATCCCTTATCAAATAGCGCGCGATATCGTACTCAAGGGGCCGCCTGATGTAGCTGTTTATGAATGTTCCTGCCGCCATAATCATGAGAATCCCTGTCAGCCAACTCAGGTCTGTATGATCGTGGGTCAACCATTTGTAGATTTTATATTGGAGCATAACCCAAAAAGCAGCCGCAAACTCACTCAAACGGAGGCTTTAGAACTCCTCCAATCCGAACATGAACGCGGGCACTTGCACACTGCCTGGTTTAAGGATGCTTGTATAGATCGCTTTTACTCCATCTGCAACTGCTGCAAGTGTTGTTGTGGGGGAATAGAAGCCATGGTGAAATATGATATCCCATCAATGGCCTCTTCGGGTTACGTAGCGCAGTTAGATAATGATATTTGCACTGCCTGTGGCACATGCATAGATGTATGTCCTTTTAGTGCTCTCTCTGAAAATGAAATATGTGTTGCTGTAGATTGGGAACTATGTATGGGTTGTGGAATATGCGTAGAACTGTGCCCCACCGAAGCTATATCGTTGGCACGTGATGAGAAGAAAGGTGTACCCTTGGATGTACGATTGTTAGCTTGATGCATGATTTACTAAAGGGACACATGTCTTATACTACAATTTCTTACCCTCATCACTCAATCCCACACATATCTTTCAGCCCGTGCCCTGTCGCCATACATACCACAGTCTTACCCTCCAACCCTCCGGACACCCGCCGCGCCCCAGCATACGCCACCGCACCACTCGGCTCAACAAAAATACCATGCCCTGCCAAAAAATCCCGCACCTCAATCACCTCATTATCAGAAACACTTACAGCCTGCCCCCCGGTCTCCCTTATAGCACGCAAAGCCCCCAGCCCGTCAATAGGGTCACCACAGGCAATGGCAGTAGCAATAGTCTCAGGATCCTCCACAGGAATGATCTCCCTGGAATTCTTCTCCCAGGCATCCACAACAGGGCGGCAGGCCTCAACCTGTATGCCAATAAAAGTCGGTTTGCGCTCAATGACACCCACCTCGTACATGTCTATGAAGGCCTCGTAAATACCCCAGATAAGAGTCCCGTTACCTATAGGTGCAACAATCACATCAGGCACCCCCCAGTATAACTGGTCAGCTATCTCAAAGCCTACGGTCTTGGTCCCCTCCCCCCTCCAGGGATAATCACCTGTAAGGAATGAATCCGTGTGGGCTATCACATACTCCTCGGCCTGATTCATCGCCAGTGAGTAATCGCCATCCACGAACCGGATATCAGCCCCGTACGCCCTTATTTGCTTGATCTTGGCCGGACCTACAATATTTGGCACAAATACGATACATTCAAGCCCGGCAAAAGCAGCATATGCCGCCACCGAAGCACCCATATTGCCTGTAGAGGCCAATACCACCTTCTCCTTTCCATACTCCATCGCCTTGGTGATCTCCAGGGACGAGCCCCGGTCCTTAAAAGAACCTGTGGGGTTCATGGCCTCGTATTTCACCAGCATCCGCTTGCATCCTATGTCACTGGTAAGAGAATTGTTCTCAAGCAGTGGCGTGCCCCCCTCACCCATGGTAATGATATGGGACAGGTCCCGCACAGGTAAGAACGCCCAGTATTTCCAATGGGTGGGGCTCGCCCGCTTGAACGGGTCTGTAAGGAGGGATTTCCTTATGGAATCATAATCATACTCCGCATCCAATCCGGAGTTACAATTGGAACACCTAGGAATTGGTTTGCTCTCAATCTCATCCGGTAGATGGTGCTTGCCGCATTTGAAACATCGAAAACCTGTTACATATACCATTTTATTCTCCCTCTCATTCTAATTGTTTCCGTGACACCCTATAATTTCTCATCTGCCAGTGCAGAGTCCTTTTTGACAAACTTTGGAGCAGGCTTCATCTTGCATTTCGCAGGCTGCTGTTCAAACTGCTTCACTAAAAGCTCCTCAAGTTCGTCATCTGTCAGTTCACTATCTTTTGCCATAGAATAAGATAATGACTAATAGTATTTTACAATTATTCAGGAAATCCTCCCACCAGTGGGATTAACATGAGTGTATAAAGTTATACATCGTCTGCTATATAAAATAAAAATTAATATAATCTTTTGCAGAAAGTATGAAAAAGAACAAAAAAAAAGAAATATGGCGCATGACATGCGCCAATTCCAGATTATAGATCTATCAGGTGTTTAGGCGATTCTGCCTCAACTCCTGCTGCCTTATCCTCTTCTTCCTGGGATTTGATCTTCGTAGACAGACCCATAAGTTCAGCCACAAGCACGATCATGTCTTCCACCTGCATCTTATTTTCAGGATTATCTCTCAGATCATAGTCCGTAGCACCTATCTGGTCATATACATTATCCCTTCCATCACCAATATTCCGGCGGCAGAATGGACAGCAAGATGACAGGATATCTGCATTAATAGCCTGTGCATCCCTGATACGTTCGGATGCGATATCAAGCGCCAGATCAGATATTCCGGCCTTTACGCCGCCTCCTGCTCCACAGCACCGCTGAAGTTCCTTGATCCTGTCCATTTCCACGAATTTGAGACCTGGCAGGTTATCTAGCACTACTCTTGGTGTTTCATATACACCACAGTGCCGTCCAAGATGGCACGGATCGTGATACGTAATGATCTTGTTATCAAAGGATTTCTTCCATTCGATCTTACCCTGCTGGATGAGGTCTGCAAGCAGGTCAGCCACATGTACTACTTCAAAGTTGGGTTTTCTACCCAATTGTTTCGGCCAGTCTATAGTTGCAACCCTGTAGCAACCTGCACATGCGAACATCACCTTCTTGACTCCTCTCGCCTCCAGTGCTTCCACATTATGTTTGGCGTTTATATAAGGGACATCACCTTTATGGGGCTGGCCTGTTCTAATAATTGCAGAAGAACAGCACGTTTCCTCTTCACCCAGATATATAAATGGAACATTCAGGTGGTTCAGGACCCTGGCTGTACAGACTCCAAGTACCTGCTGGTTAAATCCGGCAGTACATCCTGCAAAATAAGCCACATCTGCCTCTTCGGCTATCTCAACATCATCAGGTATCCAATCCAGTCTTTGTTTCTGGTCTTTCAGATATGGATTACGATACTCACCAATAAGCTTGGGGAACATGATGGTCTTTCCATACGGACCGTTGTCCCTCATGACGAGTTGCTGTCTGGTGGCTTCATACATGTCAACAGTATTTATACCGGCCGGACAGACCGAAGCGCAAACTCCACATGTACTACAATGGAAAAAAGCATCTGCGAAATCCTGGATATCATCCTCATCGAGCCGTTTCGGTCCGAATAATTTTGCTTTTAAGCCATAACTCTGGCCCATAAATGACCTGAACCGGCTGATCTTGTCCATCGGGGAAAATTTCCGGTCCCCGTCTTTTGCATCCAGAACAGGACACCATTTATCACATTCCCCACATCTGGTGCAGGCATCGTACTGCATCATAAAAGTAGGACTAATTACATCAGTCTTGATATATGGCTCTCCTTTTGGAATTACAGCTCTGGGTTCTTTTTCATCTGCCATGTTACTCTCCTCCGCCATTTACAAGAATGACCATTGGTGCTGCTAACATATGCATATACTTGCTGTACGGAATATATGCAATACAAAATAGCAGTGAAATTGCCACATGGAACAGTGCAAATGTTTCAGCTAATGCTACATTGCCGCCCAGGAAAGTCCATGCACCTGTTATGGCATCGGGTCTGAAACCTTCTGCCATAAAACCTGTTATTGTGATGATAAGTGTACCCAGGACAAGTACCCAGTCAAACATTTGAGTACGTTTGACAACATCTGAAATTGCCAGGCGTCTTACAATCGCAATAAGAAGTCCTATCAACAGCATATATCCAAGCACTTCATTACCAAAGTCAAGGCTGTTTCTTGTTTCCACAAGGTTGATTTCCATTCCAATCTCATGCAATACTTCAAATACTGCAAAGATCATTGAAAAAATGAACATACCGATCCATCCTACAAATATCAGCATATGCATCACCCATCTAAACGGGCTGCGTCTAAGTATTCTACGCTGCAACAGGATATCCAGTATTATTGTGCTTATAAGGCTTTGCCTTTTATGGTGTCCCAATTTTTCATGGTTAATAGATTTTAAAAAGATCTTCAAGAAATGAGACGCACTTCCGCCGCCCCATTTTTGCATATTCAGATACATTCCTAATAAAAATATTAGAATTGCGACCATTGCAATTCCTATCATCATATAAAATGAAGGTATTCCCGAATAATAACTAAATGGCTCACTCATTTGATATTTTCCTCCTATAGGTGAAATTATTGATTGTTCTGATCAGATTAACTGGCAGGACCTGCATAAATGGTTCCTCGCAAGTTGAATTATCTTGGTATCTAACTTATATATATTTTGCGTATTTTTTTCTTTACAATATTATGGCAGTAGCTATTTTTATAATGAATTGGATATTATAATAATCCAGGTCATGTAAAAGCTATTATAAGATATGCCAGCTATAAGATTTTAACAGAGGCAAAATGAGTTTTAGATATTTCATTGAACAACTAAGGTCAGACCAGTTATTACATGAGATCAATGATAGCTATTCTCCTTACCTGGAAGTATCAGGATCAGTACATAAAAAAAAAGGTCCCGTTCTTTTTAATGATGTGAAGGGGCATAAAATAGTAATAAATATTATCGCAAACCGGCAGTGTATGGCAGCATCACTGGGAACTACACCAGAAAAAATGGTTCATTACCTCGCAGGCATAGAACCAGATGGTGAAGTGATACTTGTAGATAATACCTCCTCAACAGAGGTCATAGAACCTGAAGTAGACCTTGACAAGGTTCCGATATTGACATATTTCCAAAAAGATGGCGGACCTTATATCACAGCCGGAGTAGTAGTGTCAGAATTCGATGGCATGTGCAATGCATCGATCCATCGATTAATGGTAACGGGCAAAGATACCTTAGTGGGTCGTCTGGTAGAGAACAGGCATACATATAATCTTCAAAAGGCTGCATCTATAGCAGGTGAGCCACTGCCCATTGCAATAGTTATAGGCATAGATCCTGTTATTCTTCTGGCAACCACCACGAGAGTACCTGAAGGAAAAGAATTCCAGTACGCAGGGGCATTACGGGGTCGCCCTGTCGAGCTATTTAAACTTAATAACGGCATCAGTATCCCGCATGCCGAATGGGTGCTGGAAGGATATATAGACCCCCATGTCAGGGTGAACGAAGGACCCTTTGTGGACATTACCGGCACCTTGGACATTATAAGGCAGGAGCCCCTGATCCGCATTACCAGAGTTATGCACCGCCGTGACCCAATCTACCATGTCATCATGCCGGCAGGAGGCGAACACAAGATGCTCATGGGCATACCTTACGAACCCCTGATCCTGAAAGGGGTGGGTGAAGTTTGTGATGCCCGCAATGTGGTGCTGACCGAAGGTGGTTGCTCATATCTGCATGCCATTGTCCAGATACACAAGACCGCAGATAACGACGGGCGAAAGGCTATCGATGCTGCATTCTCGGCACATAAAAGCCTGAAGCATGTAGTAGTGGTGGATGATGATATTGACATATTTGACCAGTCTGATGTGGAATATGCCATAGCAACAAGGTTCAGGGCAGACAAAGACCTGGTCGTGTACCCTAACGTGCGGGGCAGCAGCCTTGATCCCATGTGTTCTCCTAACGGAAATACCGACAAAATGGGGCTGGATGCAACCATGATACTGGGAGAAGAGTACAAATTCAAGCGGGTGACCCCCGGGGGGGACTAAAAGCTTGTACCTGACACAGGAAGAAGAGTCTATCCTGGAAGGAGAGCATGGACCCACGCTCCAAAAAGCCATGGAGATACTAACCACCCTTGGCGATATCTATGGCGCTGACTCACTTATACCGGTAAAGAGCGCCCAGATAGCAGGCGTGAGTTACAAGACCATTGGTGATGCCGGCCTGGAATGGATATCAGACCTTGAAGGTACAGTTGTGGTGCCTTCCATCCTGAACCCGGCAGGCATGGACCTGGAGCGCTGGCAGGAGATGGGTGTGGATGCGGAGTTTGCATCCAAACAGGCCAGTATCATTGAAGCATACAGGCGCCTGGGCGTGAGATGTGAATGCACATGCACTCCTTATTATATTGACAAAGAACTGGCTGCTTTTGGCGATCACCTGGCATGGAGTGAAAGCTCGGCAATATCTTATGCAAATTCGGTTATAGGTGCCAGGACCAACCGTGAAGGCGGACCTTCTGCACTGTCGGCTGCACTTATTGGAAAAACTGCCAATTACGGTTACCACCTGGACGAGAACCGGGTCCCGACAATCGGATTTGAAGTGGATTGTAAATTAACAGGCGCAGATTACGGTGCCCTGGGCTGTCTGGCAGGAGCCCAGGCTGGTTCAGGTGTGCCTGTGTTCAGGCTCAGGTCAAAGCCGTACGATACCGAATTAAAAGCCCTGGGTGCGGCCATGGCAGCTTCTGGTGCAGTTGCATTATATCATGTAGAAGGTGTCACCCCCGAATCAGGGCAGCAAGAGTTCCCTGATGAGACTATTATCATAAAGCGCAGGCAGATCGATGATGTATTTGATGAAGGATGTGGAGAAGGATACAAGGAAGAGTGCGAAGAAGGATACAGGAATGGATGTGGGAATAAACCTGACCTGGTGGCACTGGGCTGCCCCCATTACTCTGCCAGTGAACTGGAAGAAGCGGCACGCTTACTTGAAGACCATACCCCTGCAAAAGAGGTATGGATATGTACGTCCCGCAAGGTCAGGGATGCTAATCCCAGACTTGTACGAAGAATTGAGGACAGCGGCGCAAAAGTTTTTGTTGATACCTGCATGGTGGTATCACCAGCCACAGATCGTTTCGGATGTGTACTTACCGATTCGGGCAAAGCCTTCAAGTATGTCCCGAACCTGTGTGGTGTAAGGGCCAGAATTGCACATATTAACGAATGCCTGGCAGGAGAGGATAGCGATTAGGACCTTAAAAGGCAGGCCGATCTCCAGGGGACAGGCCGAAGGTGAAGCACTGGTTACTACCCAATCCATTTCATTCCTCGGCAGTATAGACCCTGCCACAGGTGTAGTGTTTGAGAAGGGACACGAACTTGAAGGTGAGGATGTGACAGGGAAGGTCCTTGTGTTCCCTTCTGGAAAAGGTTCCACAGTGGGGTCGTATGTAATGTACCAGTTGAAAAAGAACGGGACTGCCCCGGCAGCAGTTATAAACAGGTCCGCCGAACCTATTGTGGTAGTAGGGGCCATTATATCTGACATACCAATGGTGGACAGCACCAAACCGGATGCTATTGATACTATAAGAACCGGGGATCGGGTCAAGGTCAATGGGACCAGGGGGGCTGTTTATATTTTATGAACCATACTGAATCCATGAACCATACCGAAGATAATGGAACAGACAGGTCTGAAACCGAATCTGCTATTACCGAATCTGCTATTTTTAAGATCATCGAGTCCGATGTGCCGGATTTCAGGATATATGAGTATGCACTTGAAGATGGTTCATATTTTTTTTACGGCAATCCAATAGATGATCCGAAGGACGTGATCAGACGGCTCTGGGTCCCAATCTCAAGTATGGGTTATGAAATCCGGATGGTCTATGAACTGGGTGAGTATGTACTTGTAATAAGCCCTGTTACCCGGAAGAAGGACCGGATATGGATAAATGTGGTACTGGCATTCCTTACAGTTATCACGACCATGTTCGTGGGTTCCATGATGTTCGGTATTGACCCTTTTTCAAATCCAACAGGAATATTAAAAGGTCTGCCTTTCACTCTGGCCATCATGTTCGTTTTGGGTTCGCATGAGATGGGACACTACCTGGTAGCAAGGATGCATGGTATGAAAACCTCACTGCCGTATTTCATTCCTTTCCCCAGTTTATTCGGGACCATGGGTGCAGTGATAAAACATAAAGGACCGATCCCAAACCGGAAAGCTCTGTTCGATGTGGGTGTTGCAGGCCCCATTGTAGGACTGTTTGCATCAGTAATTGTAACAGTGATCGGCCTATCTCTGACCCCACTGAACACAGTTATCCCGGATGGCTCAATGATCCTAAAGCTATCACTCCCGATTCTGTTTGATATTATCGGGTACTTTGTAGGAGGTATAGGGACCGAAACAATTATGCATCCTGTGGCCTTTGCAGGATGGGTGGGTATGCTTGTGACTGCACTGAACCTGATACCTGCGGGCCAGCTTGACGGTGGACATATGCTGCGTGCTATGATTGGTCCAAGGTCAGCCTATGTATCTGCCGTGGTACCTTTCGTTCTGCTTTCTCTTTCATTGTTCATCTATTTCGTGATGCAGCAAAATGGTGGTATGTTGCTGTTCTGGGGATTGTTCATCACATTGTTTGCAGCGGCTGGCCACCCTGAACCCCTGGAGGATTCGGATGATCTGGATAGCAGCAGGATACTGGTGGGGCTGCTTGTCTTTGGGGCAGGGCTGTTGTGTGTAACACTGGTCCCGATCCAGGTGTAGGGGGTTTGCAAATCTGGGCGGTGTGAATTTCAGGCTGGATAGTAAGAACCGCAACAGCCTTGCCGCCCTTATGCCCTTGGTCCCGGGGGCACAGGTAGTGCATGGGCCGGTTGATGGAATTATGGCGTATAGTTTTGCTACTGCACAGGCAGACAGGGTATTTGATGAAATAGGAAATTCATCTACTGATTCTATCTACATTGCAGGCGGCCCGCACCCTTCAGCAAGGCCCTGTGAATGCCTTGAATATTTCGACTACGTGGTAATATGTGAAGGGGAGGAGACACTGCCTGAACTTATTCGCAGTATCGGCAACGGTGATCGTGATCCGGCTGATGTGAAGGGGATAGCATACCAGGATAGGGGGCGGTGCGTGATCAATGGAAAAAGACCTCCAGTTGACCTTGATAAGTATCCTCCGTTCTCAGGAGACTGGCTTAAGGGCTATATTGAGATCAGCCGGGGCTGCCCTTATAGCTGCGGCTACTGCCAGACGCCCCGGCTGTCCGGACACAGGATGCGCCACCGCAGCCCTGAAGTGGTGGCCAAATATGCAGGTATGATGCGGGATGTGAGGTTCGTTTCACCCAATGCCTTTGCCTATGGCACAAGCGGACAGGGGACAGAACCTGATATGATACAGGCATTGCTGGAGGCCATCCCTGACAGGTGCAGGATATTCTTTGGCACATTCCCGTCAGAGGTCAGGCCCGAGTTCGTGACCAGGGAGATGCTTGAACTGGTGAAGCAGTACTGCCACAACTCATCGTTGAGCCTTGGCGCGCAGAGCGGCAGCCAAAGCGTGCTGGATAGAATCAGCAGGAGTCATACGGTTGAGGACGTTAAATGTGCTGTCGAACTATGCAGGGAATATGACCTGACACCTATTGTGGATGTTATATTCGGGCTGCCCGGTGAGACAGTCGCTGACCAGCAGGAGACGCTGGAACTGGTTGAATTTGTGGTAAACAAAGGCGGACGCATACATTCCCATTACTTCACCCCCCTACCCGGGACACCGTTGGAGGATGCAGTGCCGTCACCTGTGGGTAAGGATGCGAACAGGGCAATGGGCCGGCTGGCCCTGGGTGGGAAGGTTACGGGTGTGTGGGAGCCGGATGTTCGCAGATGATACAAGGCTGGCTGCCACCATGCCGCCCTGGCGGGCTGCGGTGGCAGGGTCAGTTTAATAGCAGCCCACACACCCGGTCAGC
Source organism: ANME-2 cluster archaeon (assembly GCA_014237145.1). NCBI lineage: Archaea > Methanobacteriati > Methanobacteriota > Methanomicrobia > Methanosarcinales > ANME-2 cluster archaeon. Next base: position 1,266 of record JAAXOC010000024.1, on the reverse strand, counting down.
AGTGCCAGGGACTAGGTGCACAAAAAACTTATTCTTTATTCTTATGAGCAAACCTCATACACATATTCCTGTTCCATCTTGTGACCTGCATCATATTCCTTCAATGCTTTTTTCGCATTTTGAATGAGCCTGGAAGTAACATATAAAGAAGAAATATCCAATAGGTCTCTAAGTGCCTTTGTTGTATCATCATAGGATATTATCCACTCCCTGTATGCCCTGAGAAGTATGCCTATGGAACCAACGGGTTGCATTCCCATTGATTTTAAAACATCCCTTACGTCCTGGTCATCGCTTTGGACGAGATTGATACTTGTGTACTTTGAAAGTGTTATTACGCTTCCATCAGGTATGCTGATGTCATATTTTATTAAAAAATATTATATCTGGTCCTTTTTCTTTGATGCAATGTCAAGTATTTCAAATATCTTTGACTCAATTTTATTGTTCCCGAACAGGTTGCAAACTTTGACTTCGTTGTAGACATCCTTAGGTACAAAAACTTTGCTGAATTGTGAAAAACACGTGGATGTTCCAATCTCTGAGAGATGTGTGATTGGTCCGGCATCTGAAATTGCTTTAATCTCTATGAAGTCCCTATTGAATGTCTTCTTCTACTGCCGCTTCAAGTCTCGCCAATTGTTTCCGCTCTACTATGTTGCGCACGACATCCCGGATGGCTTCTGAACGATTGGCATACCACCCTTTTTTGATTCTTAAGGGACGATTTGGAATGCCGGAGGACTGCCCTGGATCCGTACACTGCAATTTTCAGGTTTCACAGTATCTCCGAACAATATATCCAAATAAGATAGCCCAACCTAACCCACATGTAGAAATTTGATAAGATGTGGACATACTATCGATGGCTCCCTGATGATCCATCAACCTACATCCCCATGTTGCTGTGTCATGGAGATGGCCATCTAATCATATATTCTTGTATCGTGCTACACACTCATCGTACATATCTAACATGAACACTTTGAAACTTACCTCATCTTTGTACAATACAACCCATAGCAGTTGCAGTACTTGTTCATAAGCAAAATAAAAAAACCTTATACTGACATCCTTAGATTTTGACATTATACGTGCTTCATCCTGAACACGGAAACCCGTTTCAATTCTCCACCTCCTCTTATATGATGCAATAATGTGATCAAGATTGATGGAAGATTGATTTGTGGCAAATGCCCAGTCATATAATTTGTCACTTCTTTTATCGAATATTTGTTTTAAAAGTGCAAGAGTTGTTTCCCCTCT
>JAAXOC010000023.1 GCA_014237145.1 ANME-2 cluster archaeon | reverse complement strand
ACGTCATGCGCAGGAAATTTTTTAATTTCTTTGAGGACGTTCCTTTCAATAAGAACATCATAGTTCATTATCAATTTCCTCAAGTGTAATAAATTCGGTTTCCCCACGCCCATCCCGTATAAGAAAGTCTTTTATTACTGCTATCTCTGTTTCATCGGGGAACACTTCACCCATAAGGAGTAAAGTCTCCACGTGTTCAAGTCTTCTTAAAACCTCATCCAGTTTTACACTGTTATTTTCGATAGATGAACTCATATATATAAATCTAAGTTCATGTTAGATAAATTTTGTGAACAGCCGCCAGGCCGGAGCGTAAGCAGTTGATAAGAAAGATAACAGTTGGCCTGACTATCATCTCGCCAGGTGTGGGTGCACAGGGCGGCAGTGCCAGCGATACTATCCGGGCCGGGGCTGATTATGTGATTGTGGGACGGAGTATCTACCAGTCAGACGACCCGGCGGCGGGCGCAAAGCAGATAGCGGATGAAATATTATCTGTATTGTAAAAGCATGTGTCAATGATGAATAAGCCTTTACTGAACTGATGAAGAACCCTATGAGTACTGAGACACATATAATTCCTAATCTTGGGTTGGCTATTACTACCCATTGTTAATATTTTGCTAAACTGCCACTTGACAGATAGGCTTCCACTCTTATCACTTTGCATTCTTTGCGATGAAGTTTTTAATAAAAATTATATTTTAATAGATATGATACTACTTTCTCCGCCAACAACCAGCCGAACATGAATCCCCAGCCTCCCACGGTAGATAATGAGGTCCGGGCATTGACTCCCATGTCTCCACAGGGTACTATAAAAGTGCCTGCCAGCCCCCAGACCACAGGAGCGAGTGGGAGCAGAACGGGACGGGCACCCAGGCAGAGTGAAGGCGAGAGTGGGGGGCGGCGGGAAAGCCGAAGAATGTATGCTTTATTAAAAGTAAATAAGTCATAAATCATCTACAGTGCGGATATCGACTAATGATTTAGCTTTCTCGATCATTTCCTTATCCAATGTAATGAGGGGGACATTAAACTCTTTAGCTGTTTGTATTACAATAGCATCCATTCCCCTTACTCCAAGATTCATTGCAATCTCAGATGCATCACTCGCCCTGATTGATTCAAGGTCTGTAAAATTTATGGTATCTATGGCCAAAAAATCATTTTTCACTCTTTTAGCAAGTTCTGTAGAACCTGTTCTTCGTTTTATAGCAGCAACAACTTCAATTAAAACAATATAAGGTTCTATGGCAATATGATTTCCATCTTTTACTTTTTCCAGCAAATTTTTTGCAGCTTCATGATGGACTTCTTGCTTTCTCAAGGCTGCTACAATCACGGAACTATCTATACAAATGTTCACTGATTCACCATGTTTTTTCTCTTTGTGATTTTATTTCATCTGTAGCTGAAACTTCAGTCCATTTCTCCGAGATTTGGTCTGATACACTCATTAAATCATCCCATGCCATATTGGATTTTTGTTTATCTGACTCCAGGCCAACTATTATTTTTTTTATTTCAACAATTTCATGGGACATATAATCCAAATGCTTTTTGATTGCTCCGATACTTTCCAATAGAATCACCTGGTTTGATTTAAATTAACTTTGATAATTCTATTAACACGAAATGTTATAAAGATGTTCCAACTCAAATTATGTAAACATTTTTGTTCAAATAATGTTATTTTATATTTTAATAGCTATATATGTGCATAATAATTGCCAAAAAGCGCCTACTAGCCCCCACACCACAAGGCGAGTGGAGCAGAGCGGGACGGGCACCAGGCGCAAAGCAAATGGCGGATGAGATATTATCTTTATTGTAAATGTTCTTTAAGAGCATGTGTCAATAATGAAAAAGTCTTTACTGAACTGATGAAGAACCCTATGAGTACTGAGACACATGAAACTACGGGATGACAAATAAGTCATCCTCCGGCCCTGGCACCCATATCTAATAACAGAAGGTTGCAGCCATTATTTTATCCGATAAACTTAAATTTGTTGAATTATAAGTATATAATCGTAATGAAATTCATAAACAGAACTCGCGAATTGGAGTTCTTGCAAAGAAAGTACAACTCAAAAGAAGCCGAACTTATCATCATATACGGCCGGCGGAGAATCGGGAAAACCGAACTTTTAAATGAATTCTCCAAAGAAAAACCTGTTCTTTTTTTTCTTGGCAGGGCAGAATCAAAAGAAGATACCCTGCGAAGGTTAAATTTAATGGTAATGGAATTCTTCAACGACATCACACTTGCACGGTCACCGCTATCAAACTGGGATGATTTTTATATTTACATGACCGAGAACAGCAATGATAGAGTCGTTCTGGTCTTTGACGAATTCCCGTTCATAGTGGATAAATTCCCTGAGATCCTTTCAGTGCTCCAGGATAATTGGGATTCCAGATTGATAAACACCAAATTAATGCTTGTACTATGCGGCTCTTCCATCAGCATGATGGAAAAATATACACTGGATTATAAAAGCCCTATTTATGGAAAACGGACCGGACAGTGGATGGTAGACCGCCTCGATGTAGTTCATCTGAAAGAATTATTCCCAAAGTACACCTTCGAAGACCTCTTAACCCTTTATTCTGTCATAGATACCATACCAGGATATGTCGTCAAGTTTGACTGTAACCTGCCGGTATGGAAGAATATAGAAACAAAGATCCTTGCAAAAGGCGAGTTTTTGTATGAAGAAGTTGAGATACTGCTGCGGGAAGAATTCAGGGACCCTTCCAATTATATGTCCATACTGTCCGCAGTTGCAGGCGGGCTGACACGTTTTAATGAGATATACAACAAGACAGGGCTGGATAAAAGTCTTCTGTCAAAATACCTTTCCATACTTGAAAAAATAGGTATAATTGAAAAAAATCAACCCCCCACGTTGAATTTCAAGCGAAAATTAAAAGCAATTGGTGCCAGGTATTCCATCAATGATAATTTCTTTGATTTTTGGTTCAGGTTTGTTTATACCAATCTAACAGAATTGGAAAGGGGGAATTCCGGTTCAGTTGTTAACACAATACAAAGCGAATTTCCGATGTATCTCGGGAACAAATTTGAGCGTATTGTAATGGAACTCATTTTACATTTTGACATTTTCAATTATTCAAGGATTGGAAAATGGTGGCACAAGGATATCGAGATCGATATTGTGGCAATAAATGAAAATACGAATGAAATCCTCTTTTGTGAATGTAAATGGCAAAACAGAAAAACAAATGTTAATATCTTAACGGAATTAATGGATAAAGCAAAACATGTAAACTGGAACAACGACCTGAGAAAAGAATATTATATGGCTGCTTCCAAATCAGGTTTTACCAAAGAGGCAAAGATATTCGCCAAACAGAATAATTTTATTCTCTTGTCATCGGAAAATATTGAAGCAAGGATATAACTGGAAAAACCCTATATTTTTATACTGGTCATTCAAATTGTTTTCACAAATGTTTAATCTACGCCTCCTGCTAATAGCCATCGTAATAATACTTATTCCGCAAACAGTCAGTGCCATCACCATTCACGGTACCGTGTATGAGTGGTCTACCTTCGAGCCTCTGGATAATGCCCTGGTCGAAGTTAACTCCACACCCACCCAGTTCAGGGTAGCGGCTTCGGGTGTATATTCCTTTAACCTGGAGCCAGGGGATTACCTTATTAAAACCAGTTACTATCAAAACGATACCCTGGTGTATTATGGTGAAGATACACTGACAGTGACTGACCACGAAGGGAACTATGTGTTCGATATCCTGATGTTCCCTTTGTATGAGGAGTTAGAAGAACTCCCTGATGAAGATATTGGCAATGTCACCTATGATGTTGAAGATAATATCCTGCCCGGATTTGACTGGACCTATACTGCTGTCGCGTTATTAATATTGATGATAATGATTGCTGCTGCATATTATCATTACAAAAGGAGTGATGGACTGGAAGATGAGTCTGAGCCAGCAGAACCAATAGAACCGGGAGAATCGATAAAATCGATAGAACCGAAAAAATCAGCAGAATCGGCAGAACCCGTACCTGGAGTTCATATTGAAAATGATTATCCCAATGACCGGGGACCTGCACCCGATATTGATAAGCTTCCCGATGACCTGAAAGAGATTATCGATATACTGGAGAAGTTGGGAGGCAGGATGACCCAGATAGACCTGAGGGGCAGGTTGAATTGTTCTGAGGCAAAGGTGAGCCTGATGATAACCGACCTTGAGGACAGGGGACTGGTACACAGGGTCAAAAAGGGGCGGGGGAATATTATACTGCTAAGATCCACGGAATGAGCTATAAGCATAATATTATATACAGATTATAATATGAACAATGTTTTATAAATAAATTATAATATACTATACTCATTATGGACTGGATATTACACATTATTTTCGGTCTCACAATTACTAGACTGGTTAATATATAAACCACCCGCAGAAGTGGGAAAAGCACCGCAACATTATCATAACAATAGCAATCGCTGCAAGCCTTTTCCCTGACCTGGACCTCCTCACAACTCACCGAAGTGAGATACATGCCCCGCTGGTGCTGACGGCACTGGCAGGTGTCACAGGTCTGGTATATCCCATATCCTTCAGGCCGCTACTGGCAGGTCTCCTGAGCCACAGCTTGCTGGACATATTCCTGTTTGACAACTCAAACTTGACTTTCAAAGAAAAGCAAATTGACCTCTAATTTTCATTGAAAACCGTTAGCCATTGGACATGTTGCCGCCTAAAACAATGTATGGCCTAACTAT
>JAAXOC010000022.1 GCA_014237145.1 ANME-2 cluster archaeon | reverse complement strand
AGTCAATAATCGCTACTGATGTTGTAATCTATAATTTGTTAGGTTGTATTTTTCAAATTTACCATTAGATTTGAAATGGATACCCCTCAAGCTTGCTCCATCCTGCACTCAGGATTATGGCACTGTCGCATTCGCCTGCATCTACTAAAGGCATATCTTCACCCCAATCGTATCCCCAGCGCTCGCCGCAAACACCACTGCGACCGCAGCCAACAGCAGCGTACCCAGATTCGCTTATGCTGCCGCCTCTTCGCCCGTTCCTTCCTTTGCCCTTATTATAGCAAGCGGAACATCGATATCCATCTCATCGAATATATCAAACAGCCGCATGCCCACACCTACGGTATCCTTACGCTCATCGATCCCCTCAACATAAACGATCACATCAAGATCCTCGCCTTCATAAGGTCCGAAATATTCGATGTCCTTTATCCTTTCTACCCCAAACTCCTTTGAGACTTCATTCCTGATTATCTTTATGATTTCTTCTTTATCCATCTAAAATTCCTCCACAAGATTTTTACAGGTGTGAATGATCATAGCAGCATCTGACATCGCAGATTTGCACATCTCTTCCGCAATCTCTACATCCGGATAATAATCACACTTTATACGCATCGATCTCCATGTATTCATCTGATTAGCGAGTGTTTCATCTCCAAACTTCATTATAAGTAGTTTTTTGAACCTGCCCACAAGTGATCGATGCTCTTTGACATCAATCTGCATCTGCAGATACACCGCAGACCTTGCAGCATGATACATCGAATAATACGATTTATGGATCACAGTTCGATTATCTAAACGAATTTCAAGAAGTTTCTCTGCTATGGAGAGGTCATCTTCTGCAAGTGCTAATCTGGATTCAGCAATATCAATCATGAAGCGTTTTATCGTAGATAAATCCAGTGCATTATAATCACTCAAATACACAAGCAGTCCCCATTTATCAGGAGTCAGTTCCATTAACTTATTTTGCTTCATCGTAATCCTCATTTTCAGACGCTATCTGCTATCAATATTTTTCGACATCCATATAAACATTTGTAGCCGCAGTTCCCGTACCATCGCCAATCAACCTGAGCTATTCCTCAGATCCATATTCTCGACATACGTCCCGGCATGCACGTAAATCGTATCCCTTCCCCTGTGCCGCCAATTGCATCCTGAATCGAATCGCCAGGATACACATCTCATGTCACACCCGGCAGCGGGCAGGGTCCGTTATAGCCGATCCTGCCAAAGTCGTTCGTACCCTGCAGGACGTCGTCGTCCAGGGTCTTGTTCTTAGGTACCGCAGCGGGTAGTTCGCTGCTGCCGGCGGGCATGTTGTAGATCACACAGTGGACCCAGGTTTTGCCGGGGGCGTCCGGGTCGTCCACTATCAGGGCGATGGACTGTGTGCCTGCGGGGACGGTATTCCATGTGAATGCGGGGGAGCGGTCCTCCCCATCGCAGGTATGTTTAACTGGTATGCTGGTGCCGGCTTTAAAGGCATCTGATGATATAGAGATTTGTTTCATTATGGTCTCCTCCTCGAACTGGATTTCTTTATCAGACTGGTTGGATATACATCCTAAAGATAATTATTTTAATTTCTTATCATGTATAACGATATTTCCTCCCTCTAATGAACCTGTTGCATTATGATATTCCAACCCTTCTTTGTCAAGGACTGTTATCTCATAATAATCTGGACCACCATTCAACTCATTATCCATAGCCTCTACAGTAAACTGGAAGTTGCCACTACTTTCTGGTTGAAGTTCACCTGTAACCGGGTCAAAAATCTGGAGCACTGCTTTTCCCTGGAAGTCAGAAGTATTATCACTTATAGCAAGGCCGATCCAGGCATTGCTTTTCACAATATAATCTAACCCATCCAGACGATATACATAGATCGAATTGCCCTTGACTTTTCCTTTCTTATTGTACTTAACATTAAAGCCAAAGTTACCATGACTTCCTGTGGGATCCCAAATCCAGCCGCCCCCAGTTGTGAACTGGTCTGTTGGCTCATATACAACCATTGGGGTTGGGTTCGATGAGATTGATAGATAAAAGTTATTTGGTACGATCCTGGCCATTATCATATAATCATCTTCTGGAAGATTGTCAATCGTTGCAGTAGCTGTTCCAACGCCTATGCCGGATGAAGTTACCGGGATCGATGCAATAGATGGTATAGTAGCAATCGGATTTGAATATGATAGGTCACTACTCTTGTAGATATTGAAATTAACATTTATTTTAGTTAAGTCACCATAGTCAGTGTCGATCTCCTCAAGTGTTGCTCTGAGATCGATTGAGCCAGCTGTAGTAGGAAGAATAGTGTCACCAGTGTAGGTGATCTCAGCATCTTCTTTGCTAATTTGCATAGCTTTCGTGTCGTTATCAGGGCTGTAAGAGTCATCACCAGCAAACTCTGCCTTAATATCATAGCTGCCTGCCGGCTGATCAAGTTTGAAGCTTGTGGTGGCAATTCCATCAGGTCCGGTGGTTGCAGTGACAGTTTGGGTGTCGAGGATGAAGTTGATCGATCTATCAGGTAAAGGATTGTTATTTCCAGGATCATTCAATTGTGCTTTAAGGTTAATGTAGTCTGAGTATTGGGCAGATAAATCCTTGATATACTCAAGCTTGGTGGCCCGGGTCGTTACTGTCACATGCATATTTCCTGAACCCACACCTCCATCATCGTCCAGTACTGTTAGTGTGCATATATATTCACCAGGTATTGAATATACATGGGTGGCCGTTATAATTTTACTGGACAGTATTCCTTCTTTCTGACTGTCATCGCCCCAATCAATTTCTGCTGTCCAGGAGTCATCTCCAGGGTCAGTGAAGCTTCTGGAGAAAGTTATAGTATCTCCCCACTGAACGGTCTGATCAGCACATTCATCCAGCACGGGTGCAACATTGTTGACAGTTACAATAAGAGTGTCTAAAGTTGAAGCACTGTCATCATCTGTTACTGTGAGGGTGACAGTATAGGTTCCATTATCAACGTAGACATGGGTAGGTTCAATCGTGCCAGTACTGCCTGGTGTTCCATCACCGAAGTTCCATTCTATTGTATGGGTATCACCGGTCCCGGGATCTGTAAAGTTTCCTGTGAAACTTACTGTATCCCCTTCATTTACTGTCTGGTTATTTCCGGCTTCTATGTCGGGTGGTGCATTCAGTATAGTCACTGAAGTGGTATCGGTGCTGCTCTCACCATGGCTGTCTGTGACTGTAAGGTTCACCTGCCCTGCATAATCATCGTTCCATGTCCAGCTTACTTCAATCCCGGTTTCGTCGGTTGCTCCATCATTATTAAAGTCCCATTCGAAATTGACTATATTATCGCCTGGGTCCGGGTCATATGACGCACTGGCATTGAAAATGATGGCCTGACCTTCTATGGCTGTGTAGGGGCCGGAAGCGTTTGAGACGGGAGGGGTGTTAAATGTAGTAGCCGTATCATTGACCCATGTTTCATTGATATTTCTGAGATCGTCCACGGTTCTTGTGGATATTTTATATTCCGTGTTGGGAGTCAGGTCTGTTGCATTGAAATACTCTTCTGAAGTATTTCTCTGGAAGGTTCCGTCCAGATATATTTCTGTGTGGTTGAAGTCGGGATCGGGTGGATTGCTCCAAGTCCAGTTGATGTGGGTAATAGAGGGAGTTGGGTGGAGGTAGGTGATAGAAGATGGTGGAGTGTTTTGATTTAATATGATTTCTGGAATTACATTAAGTCCTTCACCAATCATTACTTCCCCAATATAGTCTGAATAACCTAGATGCGATAATGTTAATGAATAAGTACCTATAGGTATCCCAACAAATGTATAACTTCCATCAGGAAGGGTGATTGTATTATAGTCATCCAACTTTACTTCTGTTCCTTTGTTATTATATTGATTTTGTAAAAGTGTAGTGCCTAAAACATACCCAGCATCAATGGAAATATAACTTACAAAAATACTCATGTTAGCTTTTATTCCTTGCCAGGTTCCTGTTATAATGTAAATTCCAGGATCTATATCAGGTGATACAACAAGGTCGATTATTTTCGTTTCCCCTGGTGCAAGTGAAATTGGTGTTGTTGAGCTATAAACTTTAGTTCTTTCGAAATTTTCTAATTCTATAAGAACATTCCCATTGTATGATGAATCACTTAAGAGATTAGTAACATTTATTGGAACTACAATACTTTCTCTAATTGAAGCATTGGCTGGTGGATTCGCCCTAATGTCTATAGGGAATCTAGTGGTAAAGTTGTTTGAATTGGATAGGAAGTCAACTGTCTTATCATTAACAGGGTCATAGATGTTTAATACTGTTTTTGGTAATTCTATTTCAATACCAGATTCTCCATTTGAAATGAATTTAACTTCGATTAACTTATACTCTTCTGGTAAAAGCTTTAAATTCCACTTAATAATATTTCCTTCAATAACACCTTCTGATGTATTGATTACTGTTATTTCGTTTGGAATTTCCTGACTTAGATTGAAAGATATTGGGGTCTTGAGCGGATTTTCTACAAAGATTGTGAGAGCATATTCCATTTTATTAATTGGAATCATTACTGATGTCCTAATTGGATAATCTATCAGCTCTGCGTTATCAATCTCCTCCTGAGATACTTTTGAAACACTTGATGTTGCTATTTTTGTTGTTCCAAAAATTGTATTTTCATAATCAATATAATATGTTCCGGTTTTAGTTTTTCCAAATAAATTCAAGTTGATTGTAGTTCGAGGTCTTTCCCCAACTCCATCTTGCAAATAGTATAGTCGAATTGTATTGCTTCTTTCTATCCCACCCTTAATTTTTAATGATTCTCTAATAGTTACAGGTGTCCAGCTAACTCCATCAATCACTTGAAAATCGTTATTTTTGATACCGAAAAACCATGACTGATAATCTGCTATCAATTCATAATTTGTATCAAAATCACCACTGTTATGAATTCTAATATCAGAATATGCAGTATGCGTGAACAGATAATTGTTTTCCCCCCAAAGTTTATAATCACCTAACGCCACATTATCAACTGCTATAATATTTCCTTCAGCAATTTCAGGTGATACTCTATGTTTTATATTATTCAATCCTGCATTTGTGTTATTAAAAATACGATACGATTCCATATATGAATTGAGAGTTATGCTTTCTGCAAGATCAAACATAAAATTATCTTGTTTAATATTGTAATCATTCAAAACTAAATCTCCAACAGCACCTGCTACCCCAACAGTGGCCCCACCTGGTGGACCAGCAACTAATGTGGCTAAAGTCTTAAGCCCAATTTTCACAATTTTTCCAAAGAACAATTTATCAAATGAATTTGATTCTTCCACATAATCTTTGGAAGCATGCAGCATTAAAGCATTTCTTTCTAAATTCCAAACAATCATTTGATTTGCTTGTCTTTTTTTCGACAAATCTGTTTGATAGTTTCGAATTTCATCTTCAATTAAACCATCAATCTTAGTTAAAACATCAGCTTCATTATTATCTAGTTCTATTTTATAATCCTCAACTATTTCACCCAATGGAGGCATTATATAATTTTGCAAAGAATTGTATTCTTTTAATACATCACCCAAAATGAAAAATATTTCGTTGTACCCTTCAGCTGCAAAAATTGGAATTTCAATATCAAGCAGTTTTAATACTTCTTTACTTGAATATATATTATATTTAGCAACGTCACCAATATGGTGCATAGGTGCATAAATCCATTCTTTATCACCAAGATAATTGAAATAATGAGTGGCCTCTTTTGTAAAAGCTATGCCATCTAATGCCCCACTAACAAGTATTATAAAACGTGCCCTTTCATCAGCTGCTAATCTTCTGCTAAAATAATCACCATCTTCTGCAGACCATTCAGCTTCAGATTTAATATTATTAAGTCTTTTTTTCGTCTCTGAAACCGTGAGTTCAATATCATCACCAAGTATTGATGAAACTGGAATTATTTCTTTGCCATAAGTTATACCATCGTCATCATCTATTAATGTTAGATTTACTTCATAGTCTCCTAATAATGAGTAAGAATGACTTACTATAGGTCCGGTGTCAGTAGAACCATCTCCAAAATCCCATTCGTATGAAACAATATTTCCACCATCATAAGGACCATACGGATCAAATGATTCAGAAGCATCAAAAGTCACCTCATTATCAATTAGAATTAAATCTGTTGGAGAATATGTAATAGTGGGTATCGGCGGATCATTTGGAAGGGGGATATATATGGGATAATTGTCCACACTGCTACCCCCCGGTATAAGGTATGGATTATCACAAATACCATTTCTATTACTGTCCATCGCACCTTTTCTTGCAATATCGATCTCGGTAGTTTCTGAATAGTAATTTCCTATTACTCCATTGTCCCAGTGGTTTATCCCATCATCATAAGCGCTGAAATAATTCCACATTAATTTGTTATTATAAATTACATTATTACTTGAAGATGTTAAATTAATACCATGATAATTATTATTAATGACATTATCAATAATTTCATTGCCGTTAGAACTATCTAAGAAGATGCCCCAGTGCCTATTGAAACTTATATTGTTATTTATTATTATATTATTGTTTGATAATATCTCTACAGATTTTTTTTCGGCCCAAGTCACAACAAAACTATCAAAAATTACTCCATCAGCAGTAATTGTGACACCGTTGGTATATGAATATGCATCTATTATGGGTTTGCCAGTGCCAATGTCGATGCCTCGTAAAATCAGTTGTTTGTCAATAATTATACCCTCATTATAATTCCCACTATCCACGTGTAACTCATCACCGGAATCAGCATCATTAATAGCAGCTTGGATGGAAGCAAAACTATTACCGTTATTAATATTATGAACCGTACCAGGGATAATATACCTGATATACTTAATCAACGACGTATCCTCCCCACCCATCTCATTACTGTGACTAAAAGACCCCTTAAACTCAGTAAACTCTCCATCTAAACTTGCAGTCATTACCCAGTACCCAGTCTTACTCTCTCCTGGACCAATATCCCCAAACTCCAGCAGCATAGAATCACTCTCATCCCCACCCTCGATTCCACTGCCAATTAGTTCAAATGACACTAAAAGCCCTGCCAAGTTCTCATATATCACAGGCTGGGCACTGTCAAGCCTCAAATTCCGGGCAGTACCATAACCCACATTAGTAACATTCAGGGTGATATTAAAAGGCGTGCCGGCTTTGACCTCACCAGGTACCGTATAAGTCAGGTTCAGCAGTGGCTGAGGCATTACATTGATCCTCTCCTCAGTGCTGTTCACGCTGAATGGCACACCATCAACAGTATAATCAATAAATGCCTGGACTGTGTAATCCTCCCCTGCGGGATATATACCTCCTGCCCCCGGCTTTGGCACAAGCAGCCAGTCTGCACTGGCGATTGCTGATGGGTTGATAATACCGCTTCCATCAATTGAATTGATATTATTTAAAAATGTCAGATTGACAAAGAACATATCAGAGGCATCGCTGCCGTCTATTTCTTTAATATCAAGCTCAACCTTCACGCCCTCGATATTCTTATCAGTCAGCTTATTTGTCAGTTCAAGGCTGGCAGCAAAGGCATCCCTTTCAAGGGTGGCTTCCTGGGATATTGAGAACTTCACTCTCTCATGAACTGTTTCTACTGGCTGGATAACCGGTGGAGGAGTACCTGGAGAGTAACTTCCACAAGGCGGATGATAAGAATATGTGAAATGCTCTATGATCTCATCGACCGGATTTCCTGGAGAGACCGGACAGTTGTACATATGGATGAAAACCGGTATCTCTGAGTATAGATACACATTATGGATTACATCGCTGTTCTCTTCAAAGTAGATGTAATCTCCCCTTATTTGTATACTGTTTCTCTTATAATCGGTATCGCAGTTAATATATGTAACATTTAAATGATAGGGGATGGTTACTGAACTCTTTGCCGGTATCTCATCAATAAAGAAGGTCTTCCCAGTCGGGAAAGTTATATTGACTCCTGCTAAGAAGGAAGAATCCACTGTCACATTGAAAACTGAGATAAGTCCGGGATTTGAGATGGTGATATTGCTGTCTGTCTCATATTCCGGGTCAGTAAAATTGACTCCGTAACTGATATACAGAGGACTTGGTATCAATAAGGGCGGTGGGACTTCTGTCTCAAAGGTAAGGTTCAGTTCTATATCATACTCATCCCCGATCGTTATTGGAGTCACTGTGAGCTGTACACCGAGAATACTCTTGGCAGGTACCGGTTCTACAAGGGTCTGGATATCAGGTAAGACTGTTACTGAATCGCTCACAGAACCATGGCCTGATGCCTGTACAAAATAATTATACCTGCCAGTTGAGATATCATCAAAGAGATAATATCCGGTCTCGTTTGTGGTTCCCTGGAATACCTGCGTAAGGACATCCTGGTTCTGGATTACGATAGATGCTCCGGAGAGATTCTCACCAATATCATTGACAACATGGAACAGCAGGTCTCCATGATGGGATGATGTAACTGAAATTGTGAGGTATATATTTACAGGCTGGTGGTTACTGCTTGAGATAGTTATTGTTTCCTGATATACTCCTGGAGCAGTATCATTGGTTGGGTGCAGAATGATATCAAAAGACTTACTCATACCTGGAGAAATACTTCCAGGGTCAGTGGAAGTAACAGATATCCAGTCAAGGGTTGGCTCTGAAATATTGATATCATTCATTGTTTCATATCCCATGTTTGTAATATTAACAGTCCTGGTCATAATGTCATCAGGGTTTATTCCTGCTGTGATGGAAGTTGGATTAACGATAGCTATTGGCACAGCTTCAACAAGATGAACAAATAGTTCAGCCTCTTCATAACTTCCCTCGTTCGTGGTAATCGAAACAGAGAAATTCGCCTGTGATACATCAACATTTCCAGCTGTTATTTTTAGCTTGAAGGACTGCTCAGCTCCAGGTGCAAGGGTCTGAGCAGGCGTCTGTATAAGCTGGTGATCCACACCATCTCCTGTATCTCCATCAACTACATTGACAGTTAGACCATTAATATCCGATTCTCCATAGTTTCGCAGAACGAATGATATTTCCTCTGAGGAATTTTCAGACATCGTATAGTCAATGATGCCGGATGGCGTCATGTAAAGCCCGTACATTTCAAAGGATGTTCGGGCATTTCTCCAGAGTTTATCAGAAATCACATTTGCTATAGCAGTGAAATTCCCTGCTTCCCAGTAATTTGGATTATAGTAATACGAAAAGTTCCCGCTTGATCCTGTTACCAGGCTGTAGGTTCGAGTATAACCTTTTACTTTAATATTCAGGACAACAGGGGCACTGATGACCGGACTTCCGTTCGTATATTGTGCAATGCCAGTGATATGTACTATCTCATCCCTGTCGTAGAGCGGTTTGTCAGTTGATAAGGATACGCTGAAGTTTTCAACTATGTTGAATAGAATTGATTTATCAACAGTCACTCCGTTTACGTCTTCCAGTATCACTCTGGCGGTGTAGCTTCCTTTTAAATAGCCGGTCAGATCAACATTTTCAGTGAATTCCTGGTTTGCATAGTCCATTATGCTGGTATATACTGTGTTGCTGTCTTTATCCAGAATTGTTAAAGTGAAGTTGATCTCATCATTATCCAGATAAACATTTGCAGAGCTTTTTCTTGAGGCTCTGGCAGTAAAGGCTGCTGTGTCGCCTTCGGCATAGCTTTCACTGTTGCTGCTTAGGGATAACAGATACTGTTCTTCAATCTGAGATGTGTTCTTTGACAGCGTATTATTGGTTTCGTTAAATTCAATGATCTGGTCATTTATATCTGCCTTCACACTGACAGTATGGTTCCCGGATGTAGCGACCCATGATTTTGATACTTCAATGGATTCATCTTTTAATAGACCTTGAATGGCTGCTGTGCCTATCTGGCTGCCATCAATGAAGAATGCCGTAATTGAATTTCTTAAGGTACTGCCATCTCCAATATTCTTTACAGTTGCATTAAAAGTCACAAGGTCTCCTGCTGTGAAGGTCGGGGGTGTCCAGGAGATGTCTGAAACGATGTAGTCAGGTTTTAATATTTCTGGAAGGATTACGCTCTTAGAGTTATTATTTTCATCCGATTCCTGGATTAAGTTATCCGGATCGACAAGTATGGAAATTGTATGATCTCCTGGAGTGGCTGTCCAGTTCTTAGATATTAGCGTACTATTCCCTGAATCAAGACCTGTGCTCAATAACAGATCCCCGATATTCAGATTATCCACCAAAAATCTGGTCACGATATTATCAGAAATATTCACAGCTCCGTCATTCTTGATTTCTGCTGAAATTTCTATTTCCTGGCCGTCAATAATATCGGGAGCAAACACTATATTCAAAATGGTAAGGTCGGGAGCCATGACCTCTGAAATAAACTCTGTCCTCGCATTGTTTGTCTCATCTGATTCAGAGTTATCATTGTAATAATCAACAATAACCTTGATCTTATTTGCATCAGGGATCACCTTCCAGTCCTTTGATACCAATACGGATTCGCCACTGCCAAGATGATCCACCATGCTCTGCCCGATATAGACATCATCTATTAAAAAGCGCACATAGAAGGGGTGTAAAGTATTACCTGCACCAGTGTTGCTTATTGTAGCATTGAAGTTGATGATCTCTCCCACGTTCAGGTTTTCCTTTGACCATTCGATGTCTTCTACTATCAGGTCAGATGCATTTATGATTTGAATATTTAAAGTGTCACTGGCCAGATTGTTCTGACTGTTGGTAGCTGTAAAGGTGATTGTGTGATTTCCAATAGATAGACCGGAATACGTTAATTGAGAACCTGTTCCCATATTTCCATCCAGGTCAGAACTCCATAATAGAGATGAACCAGAAAGCATGCCGTCTATCGGATCAAAGCCAATGCCTTTGAATAGTATTCCTTCTCCCTGTGCAAACATTGAGTTGTTAGCAGGGGAAAGAATAGATGCTGTGAGGGGTTGATTGATGTTTAATTTGATTGTTATTTCTTTGCTTTCATCAAGGGTTACTATCGATGAATTAGAGGTCCCATCGTACTCTGCTGTAATAGTATGTGGTGTGTAGAATACTTTGTTATTGTAGGTTTGTCTGTACTCTTGCAGGATAATGTCCGATATCTGGCCTTCAAGGTTTGTTGTGCTATTGAAAACGTTATTAATTAGAGAGTCGTTTATTGTTACATTTGTCTCAGATATTGGATTATTATTTGCATCAATGACCTTCACAGTAGTGTTCCAGAATACATAAAGGATGCCATTATTATTAGCGAAATAAACCTTGTTTTTATCAAAGGTGTTGTTAATTGACTTAACTATAGAATTGGAATACAAATAGTAATCATAGTTGAAATTATTCAGATGGTTATTTGTTAACGAAATATCTTTATTGTAGTAAAATCGATAAATTCCAATCGGGTGATCGAATATTTTATTATTAGAAATAATTGGATTTGCATAATAAAGATAAATCCCATAATTTCTATTCTCTTTTATCGTACTATCGATAATTGAAGAGTTATCGTCACTCGAATCATAAAATGAAATGCTATTTGCTTTGCTTACAGTACTGTTTTTGATGTTGAGTAAACCATAATTATTAAAGGAATAATATAGCCCTAATTCTGGATAACATGTCGTTACATTACTACTGAATAAATTTAATGCTCCTCCATTTTCAATTTCAATCTTATAATTTACAGTATCAGTAAATCTTAATTTTAGATTTATATTATCCAGATTGAGTGTTCCTCCATTCTTGATTATCAGATTTCCATTATCCACTATAATTGTTTTATTATTGTAAAAAATCGTTTCATTTATTATCCAGTCACCAAGAATTACAATAGGTGTTTCGGATGGTTGAGATACTGTTTGTCCAAGAATCACTGTATCAGACTTTGAATGTGTAATGTTTGACTGAATGGAACCATCTGTATATCCTGACTTGTTGGCTGTGATGATATGAGGTGTAAAATTTAGCAACACGCTTGGGCTTTGTGTGTATTCTTTAATTGTTAAAGTGACCTGACCAGTTTCATCTGTTATCCCTTCAGCAACTTTTATGTTATCATTGCTGTATACCTCAATAATTGATTCGTTAATCGGCTGACCTTCATAGGATACTGAAATAGTATCATTCCAGAGTACATCAAGAATACTGGTATCCCTTAGATATACGTTGGATTTGTTAAAATTAGAATTTACAGATTTTACATATGTTGTTCCTGAAAGAGAAAGATCTTTTTGAGAACTATTGCTTATTTTTGTATTGATAATATTGGCATTTGCATTACTTAAATAAATTCCATAATATGTATGGTTAAAAATTGTATTATTTATTATATTAGTTTGTCTGTAAGATAAAGATATCCCGTAATAATTATCTGAAATAGTATTGTTTTCTATCAAAGAGGCTGAATTATAAATACCAACGGAATGTCCTGAAATTGTATTTCCTATAATCTTTGGATAACCCGGATTATAATATGATCCACAATAAATACCATAATTTTTATTATTCAATATTCTATTATTTTCAATCACAGGACGGCTACTATAAGTAACATCAATTCCCACATTATTATTCTTTATTAAATTATTATAAATGGTGGGAATTGATTGAGAATTCCACGTGTATATTCCATAGCCAGTATTATTTATAATCTCATTGTTTGTGATATTGGGTGATGCAGAATAAATATAAACTCCATAATTATTGTTTTCAATTCTGCTGCTATTGATCACTGAACTGTCATCACTTGAATCATAAAAATAAATTGAATCAGCCCAGCTGACACTGCTATTCTGGATGTTCAAATAGCCATAGTTCCTGAAATAATATCTGAAATTTAACTCCGGATAAAGACAAGAAATATTTGAATCATTGATATAGAACTTACCGCCATATTCCACCTCGATTTTATGTTGATCAGCTTCAAGCAGCCTCATCTTCAAAGAAATATTATTAAAATTCAAAATTCCGCCATTCCTGATGATCAGACTTCCGTTTAGCAGGATGTTTTTATCAGAATATGCCTGACTGTCGGTGATTATCCAGTCGCCCTCAATAATCATAACATCATTTGGATTCTCCAGATTTGAACCAAAAGCGATTGTATCCGATGTAGGTCCAGTCATTATAGATAAAATCGAACCTGTTTTTCCATTCTTGGTTGCATTGAAATAATATGGATTAAAATCAACCTTACCTGATTGGGTCTGGATGAATTCCTGCAATTGAAAAGTAATCTTACCGTCAGAATCCGTATAACCACTGGCAGCCAAATATCCGTCTTTATCAAAAGCCTTGACTAATGCCCCCTGAACAGGCAGATGGTCATCCTCGACTGTAATGGTATCGTTCCAGAATGCATTTAATATCATTCCCCCACTGATTAAGACCTTTGATTTATTGAAAACAGTATTTATCGAATTTACGGTCCCTGAGTTATATAATGTTAAATCATATTGTGAAGAATTAAGCATTGAATCTCTGATGTTCACATCACTATAGCTTACCTGGATTCCCGTGTTTTTTGTTTCAATAATAGTATTTGAAATGTCTAATTGGGAGTAATAAGAAATCAAACCATAACTATTAGTATTTATCACCGTATCATTTATCAGGACATTTGCATATTGAGTATCGATAGCCTTAGAACTGTTATAAAATTCAGAAAAACTAATAAGTCCTTCACTATTCCTTTTAAAATATAATCCGCCCCAATTGAAAATAATTGGTTGTTCAAAGGTTCCCACTGCTATAAGTTTACTGAAAAATGGATCCCTATAATCAAATATTAAAGATCCGCTTTGCGAAAAATTTACCTCCACGCCTGGTTCTATAATCAGGGTTGGGGTCATGGTTGTGTTATATACATAGACATACCCGTTTATCATGTACGGACTGCCTGCCAGATCCCATGTGGTATTTGTTGAGATTGTGCCGCTTACTTGAGTCTCTGCGGCTGAAATTCCGGCAAATGATAACAATAAGAATACTGTCAAAAATATAACAATATTGTTTGGATTTTTTTCAATCATTGAATTTCCCCCATGCTCCGACGGACTGCACTCGCACAACCCGCGCTTACATCCGCCCACAACGCCGCCGCGCCCGCCATTGTCCCACAAATACCAGTCAGCAGCGTCGATATCCAG
>JAAXOC010000021.1 GCA_014237145.1 ANME-2 cluster archaeon | reverse complement strand
CGTTGCATCAAATGTGTCAGTGACAACTTCCGGAGCATTAACAGTGACAGGTACATCCACAGGTACTTCCACAGTTATTTCATCGTCAGACCAGAGCGATAATATTTCATTTGATTCGATATCAACGAGCAATCCATCGGATATGGCCAGAACGCTTGTATCATCTGTCACACCCAACACCTCGAAACTGATTGTAGTAAGTGAACCGGATCCGCTTACTCCAGTAGTATTCGGGAGATTGAATATCACTCTGATCGTATCAGTATCTAAGAAACGCCACATGTCGATCGGTACATCTGTACCGTTTATGCTTCCTGAATTGACACCGGTTACGTTCACAACGCTTGCATCGAATGATAGATCGAATTGACCTGAGTCAAGATTGATGATTTCTGCAATATCTATCGTTGCATCAAATGTGCCAGTGACAACTTCCGGAGCATTAACTGTGACAGGTACTCCCACAGTTATTCCGTCATCAAACCAGAGTGAGAATATTTCATTCGATTCGATGTCAACAAGCAATCCATCGGATATGGCCAGAACGCTTGTATCTTCGTCTACACCCAAGACCTCGAAACTGATTGTAGTAAGTGAACCGGATCCGCTTACTCCAGTAGTATCCGGGAGATTGAATATCACTCTGATCGTATCAGTATCTAAGAAACGCCACATGTCGATCGGTACTTCTGTGCCGTCTATGCTTCCGGAATCAACACCGGTCACGTTCACAACGCTTGCATCGAATGATAGATCGAATTGACCTGAATCAAAATTTGTGATATCTGCAATATCTATCGTTGCATTAAACGTGCCGGATACAACTTCGGGAGCATTAACAATAACAGGTGTTCCTACAGTTATTCCGTTATCAAACCAGAGCGAGGATATTTCATTCGATTCGATGTCAACAAGCAATCCATCGGATATGGCCAGAACGCTTGTATCATCTGTCACACCCAACACCTCGAAACTGATTGTAGTAAGTGAACCGGATCCGCTTACTCCAGTAGTATCCGGGAGATTGAATATCACTCTGATTGTATCAGTATCTAAGAAACGCCACATGTCTACCGGTACTTCTGTACCGTCTATGCTTCCGGAATCAACACCGGTTACGTTCACAACGCTTGCATCGAATGATAGATCGAATTGACCTGAGTCAAGATTGGTGACATCTGCAATGTCTATCGTTGCATCAAACGTGCCGGATACAGGTTTCGGAGCATTAACAGTGACAGGTATTCCTACAGTTATTTCATCGTTAAACCAGAGTGATGATATTTCATTCGATTCGATATCAACAAGTAATCCATCGGATATAGCAAGAACGCTTGTATCATCTGTCACACCCAAGACCTCGAAACTGATTGCAGTAAGTGAGCCGGAACCGCTTACTCCGGTAGTATCCGGGAGATTGAATATCACTCTGATCGTATCAGTATCAATAAAACGCCACATGTCTTCCGGTACTTCTGTACCGTCTATGCTTCCGGAATTAACACCGGTCACGTTCACAACGCTTGCATCGAATGACAGATCGAACTGACCGGAGTCAAGATCAGCAACATTATAAATGTCTATCTTGGCATTGAATGTGCCGGATACAACTTCCGGTGCATCGACGCGAACCTGCGCCTTTTGCGCCATAATCAACATCATTAGTGCGTCGGGTGAGTTGACCTTGCCATCAGCATTCACATCCGCGATTTCAGGATCTGAAACTATGCTCCCAACTGACATTTGCAGCGTAAGCAGTGAATCTGCTGCGGTGATCATACCATCATTGTTTACATCACCAACTACATTATAGTCTGCCAATGCTGGTGTGCAAAACGCTATAAGAGTTATCAGCGCACAATAGATCAGATTTTTTATTATCATTGTAATATCACCCTCATTATTTATTTTTGCGCAATAACTGCACTGCTATCAACAAGACCGATAAGCCAGCAAATAGACCAAATCCAGGCATACCTTTCTTTTCTGTTGGTGTCGGGACGGGGGTTTTCTCTACTGTTGCTGCAACTGTAGGCTCTGCAGTGATACCTTCGCCTCCGGGTTCTCCCTCTAACTTTTTACCTGTTACAGCAAATGGCGAGAAACCGGTTGTTTCAGATTCAAAATACAGGTAATCTGCATCCTGGCTTGTTTGGGTGGTTATAAGTGGATTCCACTTACCACCATTATAACGATTTAATTTTATAGTGGATCCATCGATGTTGTTTTCAGAGATCCATGTTGTTTCCACTTTGAAGCCGATTATGGGATCTGCGATATTACTTGAGGTTGCCCAGTCAGTGGGTCCGAGCAATACATTCAGGTTCTTATATACTGTGTCTGGTGGGGCACGGTCTACTGTTGTTGAAGTTTTCTTCAGCATCTCAACCTTTGCAGCGATTTCCCCTGAGTTTGTCAGACCTGTGAAAGTGATGAATTGGACAATATTACCATTAGAATAAAAATTGTAGATTAATTTTGAATCTTTGTAGACGGTTTTTATTTTTGTCTCTGACATCTGTATATTCCCGGAGGCTTCGCCAGAGGAACCGACTCCGACACTACCTGAACTGCCACTGCCACTGCTACTACCACCAGAACTGCCATCAGACCTTTTTACTGTGACAACCACAACCCCATCCTCTGTGTCCACCAGCACAGGTTGGGGTGAAGCGTTCATTGTATATGCTTCAACTTCTGTGACAAGTGTTGAATTGTCGCCTGCGTTACCACCGACCACATCAAATGTTACAATAAATAACTCACCATCGTTATTGATAGCATCAGGATATGTTGCAAGACTGATGTTTGTTTTTCCGGAGATGATATTATACGACCAGAGTGCATCAGGTAAGCTTTCTATCATCGCACCGTTCACAACATTCGTTGCTTTCAGGATGCTTGCATCGTAGGTCAGTCCGATATCCATGGCACCTATAACTGATGCGTTCACGATGTTGATCGATATGTCCACAGTATCGCTGACGCTGCCTTCTGCACTTCCAATACGTACTGTGGGCGTTTCTGCTGCCAGGCCAATCTGGCAAAAACCAAGTGACAAGAGCATTGCTAAGACACATATTATTGTGTGTGATTTTATTATTTTGTGTAACATATTTTAATTTCTCCAAACTATGGTTAATTTATCATGCGATTACTAAAATTAACTTATAATGGCGCTGTTTTTTATTGAACTATATATATTTATTATTAATTATGGACTATATCGTAACATTAAATAATATAAATATTTCTATTTGTAATCGGTACTGTTGAAAATATTATAAACGAGTCATTAAAATACGAAGAAAATGCTTTGGTATAATATTATTTATGTTGTAACTACACAGAAGAAAAAGTCGTTTATTGGTGTCACTCTTGTTAACAAGTATTTTGATCCGTAACATCAAACAAAATGACATGCCACATAATGACCTCTCCCAACTTCAACCAGTTCCGGCTCCTTGATCATACATATTTCTTCCCCTCGCGGACATCGCGTATGAAATCTGCACCCTGTAGGTATATCGATCGGACCTGGAGTCTCGCCTTTGAGAATTACCTGTTTTCTTTGTTCCGCCGCCGGCTCCATTGTGGCGGCAGACAGTAGCGCATGCGTATACGGGTGCTTTACACCATTGAATATATCACTGGTCTCCCCAATTTCGACTATCCTCCCAAGATACATCACTGCTATTTGATCAGCCATGATCCGCACAACATCGAGATCATGGGAGATAAAAAGATACGTGTGATCGAACTCCTTCTGTATATCCTTCATCAGATTCAGGA
This sequence comes from ANME-2 cluster archaeon, assembly GCA_014237145.1. Lineage (NCBI taxonomy): Archaea > Methanobacteriati > Methanobacteriota > Methanomicrobia > Methanosarcinales > ANME-2 cluster archaeon. Next base: position 23,524 of record JAAXOC010000021.1, on the reverse strand, counting down.
TCTGCGCCTGAACCGAGACATCCAGCGAGGATGTAGGCTCATCAGCGATAATGAGGTCAGGATTCATCGCAAGAATCCTTGCAAGCACAACACGCTGGTTCTGACCGCCGCTCAGTTGATACGGATACCGATTGACATGTTCCGGATTAAGTCCCACGGTTTCGATCAGTTTTGAAATATTTTGCTCTCTTTTATTCTTTGGAATTATGCCATGCAATTTCAAAGGCTCTGCGATGCTCGTTCCGATCTTCATCCTTGGATTGAGCGAGGAATCGGGATCCTGAAAGATCATCTGTATTCTTGGTCTGATCTTCCGGAGTTCTCTCTTTTTTAACGCAAATAGGTCGATACCATCGAATAACACTTTCCCATCAGTTGGTTTGATCAATCGCAGGATCAATCTGCCTATCGTCGTCTTCCCACATCCGCTCTCCCCGACAAGTCCGAGCGTCCTGCCCTTCTCGATTTTGAACGATACATCATCAACCGCTCTGAGATATCGTTTTCGTATAAGCCCGGATGAAAAATATTTTGTCAATCTGGCAACCTCAAGCATGAAAACACCTCACAAAATGTCCATCATCGATCTCGATCATACCCGGATGCTTCTTCCGGCATATCGCCTTTGCATCTGCACATCTCGGATGAAATCTGCATCCGGGAGGGAGATTGATTAAGGATGGGCTCATACCCGGTATCGGCACAAGCCCATTCCTCGGAAGCGAGCCTAAAAAACCTCTGGTGTATGGGTGCAGCGGGGCTTCAAATATCTCACTTGTGGTCGCATATTCCACCAGCTCTCCTGCATACATAAGCGCAATCCGATCACAGAGCGCTCTTGCAACGCCAAGGTCATGGGTTATGATGAGCATCGCCCTCTCTTTGGTCACCTCTTTCAGGAGTTTTATGATCTGTGACTTTATCGTGACATCAAGCCCTTTTGTAGGTTCGTCTGCTATGATGAGTGAGGGGTTGCATGCAAGCCCCATTGCAATCATCACACGCTGCTTCATGCCCCCGCTGAACTCATGCGGATATTCGTTCACACGCTGGGACGGTGACGGGATCCTTACTGCATCGAGCATCTCGATCGCCTTCTCTTTTGAATCTCTCTTACTCAGCCCCTGATGGAGTCGGATCGCCTCTGCGATCTGCTCCCCCACACGCATGACCGGATTTAGAGAGGTCGTCGGATTCTGAAGGATCATTGCGATCTCTTCTCCTCTGATCATTCTCATCTCTGCCTCACTGATCTTGAGAAGATTCGTTCCCTTATAGATGATCGTTCCCTCGGTCTTTGTGGACGACTGTAAAAGACGCATGAGCGTAAGACCAAGTACCGTCTTCCCACAGCCAGTTTCGCCGATCAAGCCGAGGGTCTCCCTCTCACGTATTGAGAGATCGATAGTGTCCACCGCCCTGACGATTCCATCCGGGGTCGGGAAGTATGTCCTCAGGTTAGAGATTCTCAGTAAAGTCATAGTTCCATCCCGCTAAAAGAGCTTTTCAGTTTTGGATTAAACGTCTCCTCAAGAGCATACCCGACAAACGTGAGTCCAAGTACCGTAAAAACGATACAGAGTCCGGGCGGAAGCATCCACCACATCCATACATCCGATACATAGATGGTCGGACATTCGAATGCATAATGGAACACCATACCCCAGCTCCTCGCTACTGGGTCCCCGAGTCCAAGAAAACAGAGTCCTGATTCTGCAAGTATCACATGGATCGCCTCCATGATGAACTGGACGACAACCAGCGGAACCACATTTGGAAGAATGTGCCGCCACAGGATGTAAAAATCGCTGCCTCCAATCATCTTCGTTGCATCGATATAATACCTGCGCCTGAGCGTCAGCACCTCCGATCTGATGATTCTTGCTGTCATCAGCCATCCGAATATCAGGAATAAAGCTATCAGGTTCCAGGTGCTCGGACGCATGAATGATGCGATGACAATGATCAGGGGAAGTCTCGGGATTGTCAAGACCACATCCACAACCCGCATGATCAGAAATCCAACCTTGTCAAAATATCCGGCAATAAGACCCAGCGATGTCCCCACTAGCATCGATATGGCGGAGACTATGAATGCGATGAAGAGAGAGACTCTCGTCCCATAGACGATCTCACTCAAAATATCATTTCCCAGATCGTTTGTCCCCAAGAGATGACTCGAACTCGGATGCTCCATCGGTCTGTATATCTGATGCGGGTTGTATGGCGCGATATGCGGCGCAAAAACTGCGACAATCACAAAGATCGTCAATATCCCGAGTCCGATCGATCCAAGTATCTTTCTTACTTCGATCATTCGTGGTTCACCCTTGGATCCAGTTGTATGTATATCATATCCGCGATGAAGTTCGCACCGACGATGGTAATTGTTATGAAGAGAAATATCCCTTGCAGGAGCGGATAATCATTGTATGAAACTGCATTGTACAGTAAGTTTCCAATGCCGGGGTATGCGAATACCATCTCGACAAATATCGTTCCCGTGACCATGAATCCTACGGTCATCGCTGTCATCGTAACGATTGGGAGCAGTGCATTCTTGATTGCGTGTTTGTGCAGGATATACCGCTCGCTCAAGCCCTTTGCCCGTGCGGTCATGATGTAATCCTCTCCAAGCACGCCGAGCATCGAATTTCTCATCAGGAAGTATGTTCCGCCTATATGGGAGATGACAAGGGTTGCGGCAGGAAGGACCAAGTGGTGCAGGATATCGAAGATCTCCTCAAGCGGATTTGAATATGTGGCAAACGCGGTCTGTGCACCACTTAGCGGGAAGATGCCCAGCTTTACTACGAAGAATATCACCATGAGTATCCCAATAAAGAAGGACGGAAATGAACTGATCGAGAGAATGGATATGAGAAGTGCCATGTCCTTCTTCCTGCCCCGCGCCCATGCGGAAGTTGCGCCAAGGAGGATTCCCAATGTTATATAGATTGCTGTTGAGGTTCCAACGAGGAGGAGTGTCCATTTCAATCTGCTGAGTATCACCTCCAGAACCGGGTCATTGTAGTATATCGACAATCCGAGATCTCCTCGAATTATTCCGACCATATAATTGATGTATTGCTCTGAAAGCGGTTTATCAAGCCCATAGTATGCGAGCAAGATCTCTCCCTTCTCCTCTGTCATCCTTACTGGCATATCTGCGCCCGGATCTGTCAGATATGAGAGTGCGTCGCCTGGCATCGCCCTTGGCAGGAAAAAATTTATAGATAATATTATGAGTACTATGACAAAATAATACACGAGTTTACTTATTTGGTGCATTGGTATAAAAAAATATATGTTGCTGCATGAAGCAGCAACTTATGCCTTTATTCGGTGCGAATCGGTGCCCTTCCGAGAATGATCAGTTCTATGTGGGTCACATCCTGCATATTGATCTTATAATTCTGGTTCGCATCTGCCATATCTGTCTCCTCATCGAGTTCCAGAATCATCCGCTCAATCTTGGTCACATCCTGCATATTGATCTTCCCATTTTCGTTTGCATCTCCGTACCGTGCAAGGACTATGAGTTTATTCAATTCGAGTGGGATTCCTATACAAATCCCGTCTCTTGTATAGAACCATGTATCAAGCACTTCCGGATTGTAAACACACCACATGTACGGGTGGTAGAGTGTATAGACCGGAAGATCGTCTGCAACTATCTCCTGGAGCTGATTGACAAGTTCTTTTCGCGTATCGAGATCCATCTCCACCTCCTGTGCTGCAAAGGTGGAATCGTAGTCATCACTATGATACGTGCTCGCAGGCCAGGACGGGATACGCATAATCTGAGGATTTGATATTCCTCCATGACCGCTGATCACCACGTCAAAGTTACCTTCCTTAAGGCGAGTATCTATCGGACCCCAGCTGCTCGATGTCACCACTATCTCAATCCCGATGTCAGCAAGATCCGCCTGTATCAGTTCCGCTTCCCTACTAAATTTGCTGGTCGTATAGAGATCGAATGTGATATCTCCACTTCGCTGCGCACCATCCGGATAGTTACGTATCCCATTGCCATCCGTATCCACAAAACCAAGCGAATCGAGTATGTCGTTAGCCGTATCTGTGTTATGCTCGTAAACTGTGCAATCAGGGTTGTACCAGATCGAGTCAGGGTGCATTATGCCGGTATTCGCAGATATACCGCCGTCATTCAAGGCATTCGAAACCATCATGTCTCTATCGATTCCGTGTGCAATTGCCTGTCTAAACTCCAGTATGTTCGTCGGATACCCTTTCGTATCATCCTCGTCACAGTTGAAGATCACCTGTAGCACCCAGAAACTCGGACCGGTGGTTATCTCGAAGTTCGGGTCACCCTTGAATTCCTGAACCGCCGAGATCTCAGATCCCCAGAAGGATACTTCATCCACCTCACCGGTTTGCAGTGCAGCTGCCGTATTGGAAACTTCCATCGATATAAACTCGTCTATGAGGAGTTTTCCATCGTAGTAGTCGTAATTAGCCTCATACTGGTAGGATGCCGTAGCCGAGTCGTATTCCACAAGTTTCAGTGGACCTGTGCCTATGACTGCGTCAGCGTTTTTAAATGTGAGTGGGTCTGACACATCTTTCCATATATGCTCTGGTAATATTGGCACATTTCCTGCGATGTCCACCAGGAACGATGCCATCGGCGCGTTTAGATCTATGACAACTGTATAGTCGTCAATAACCTCCACATTATCGATGTAACTGATCGCGTCGAACCACTTGAACGCACCCTCGCAATCCGCCATATAGTCGAAGGTGAACTTCACATCATCTGCGGTGAACAATTCTCCGTCATGCCATCTAGCGTTCCCGTCGAGATAGAACGTCCATGTTTTACCATCATCAGAGATCGTCCAGCCATCCGCAAGAGCGGGTATGACTCCGTTCGCATCCTTCCATGTAAGGGTATCAAATAAGAGACTCATCCTGGCATAACCAGGACCCCTCGGGTAGAACGTAAATGGAGATGGATACCCCCAGTCAGCTCCACCCGGTGTGCCTCCTGCCATCCTCACGGTCTTTCCGCTGCTCGTTTCAGAGACTTCATCGTTCTCTGTAAGCGCACTCGCAGAGAATGCCATGCTGCACAGCAACACAGCCAATATCAATACTATTTTCTTCATATTAATTACCTCTTGTTGTTATTCATGTTCGGTGTTTTTACAGAGTTATCTTCCCAACCGCTACCTGAAGCAGTATCAACGCGTCAGCGGATGTGACCTTACCATCGCCGTTGAAGTCTCCACGCACCACGGTTGGTTCTTCAAGCCCGAGTTCAATGTATGGATCAACTCCTGCCATCTTCACCCGTTCGAGCTGTTCGGATGTTACATTGAACTCGTCCGAAGCCAGTGAAACAAACATATCCGGCTGATCGAGGTATGGCAGCAGTCCGAAACTGGCTTTTATCCGGGTAGTCCAGAATAAGGGATTTGTTTTGCCTCCTGGTGGCTTGAAATCACTGAGATCGACATCCGAAAGGTCGCACGTTTTTCCCCAATCGTACTGGAAAGCAACACCCCGTCCCGATTTTGCTGTACTGTTCCAGATTATGAGAATTCCTGCAAGAGGTTTTTCTTTTACGAAAAGTTCACCGGAACGCTGTTTGGCAATCAGGCTCTTTTTTCCGGGGGTTAAATCCAGAAGAACCTGGATCGCATCCTCCTTGCACCAGTTCGGGCATCCGATCCACGTGTAGCTCTCGCCCGCACCCAGCGGATAATTCTCACGGATGTATCCTGTAATCAGGTAGCCTGACGACAGTCCCGGGCAGAGGTGGTTGTGCAGGTCCGTACACTTCAAAAAGTCATTGGGTGCACCATATCCCCATGCGTTTGCGATCGTAATGATTGAAAATGCATCTGAACCGATTGCTGCTTTCATTGCATTCCAGCCATCGGCGTTTGTGGCGTTCTTTCTGTCGATGTTGATCGTAGTTGCGTCGAATGCTTTGTTCCTGTAAACCGCGTAAACGCAGTCCTTTGTCTTGTTATCAAAGATTGCGAACCAAAGCGGATTATCTATTGATCTGTGGATCGGCAACAGGTTTCCAGCTTCAATGGAACATCCTGTATCCCGTTCGATCATTCCGATGCAGCACTCAGTCGTGTTACCATCTACCATTGCATATCCGGCATCGGTCAACACGCACAGACCCGGGCTATCTCTCGTTACTCCGAGCGTAGACATTGCATCCTGCAGCGCACCCGAGATATCAATTGCACACGGATCGTCTGCAAGCCCGATCTCAACATAAGGATCAACTCCTGCCAGCTCAAGCCTCTTGAGCAGATCAGAGGTAACATTAAACGTGTGTATCGTCGATATGAACGTTTCCGGCTGATTCAGGTACGGCATCATGCCCCAGTCCATCTTGATCCTACTTGCCATTGGGTATGCCTCAAAATCGCTTTCGGTTACATTCGAAACATTGCGTGCATGATCAAAGTCAAACGAGAGGACATGACCGGTTCCACTACCAAGCGTTGTGTTCCAGACGATGTATATCCCGGCAGCGTTCTCGATTGCGTCTTCATCATGTGCTGGCATGTTCTTTGCAAAGATGCCACGCTTCCCGACGGTTGTATCCAGAATAACTTGCAACGCATCGTCTTTGCACCAGATCGGGCATGAGATCACCACATACTTCTCACCATCAACCAGCGGGTACTCTTTCAATAGATAGTCTGCAAGCATGTAACCTGACGTCACCCCCGGACATAAGTGGTTGTGGAATTCCACACACTTCAAGAAGTCGTACGGTGCGCCGTATCCACACGCATTCGCAATCGTTACAATCGTGAACGCGTCTGATCCAAGTGCATACTTCATCGCATTCCAGCCATCACTGGTTGTGGCGTTCTCTCCGTCGATATTAACCTTTCTTGCGTTGAATGCTCCATTCTTATTGACTGTGTAAACGCAGTCCTTTGTCGCATTATCGAAGATCACAAACCAGAGTGGCTTATTTACTGCCCTATGAATCGTCAGCAAGTTCCCATCTCCGATAGAACATCCTGTTTCCTTCCGGAGTGTTGTGATACACCCCTGTGTCGTCTTTCCATCAACTTTCACGTATCCGGCATCGGTCAACACGCACAGACCAGAGGTCTTGTTTGTAACCCCAAGCGCAGTCATTGCGTCCTGCACCGCACCGGTTATGTCAATCGAATCATCCGCAGCCGCAATTCCGGTGAATCCGGAACAGAGCAGCACAAACATCAAACCAAGTACAGATATCGTCTTCATCTCATTTACCTACTGTAAACATTTCAGCATATTCGCGGTAGTCTCCAGTGCCTGCTGGCACTGTGTAGTACATTCCAGTTTCGCCGAGCATCACCGATAGAGGATGTGCTCTCTCAAAATCCATATCCCCATTTTCTGCGAGATATCTATCATCAACCTCAAGATGCACGACCTTTCCGATGATGATTGAATATTTTTCTTCCCGGTCTACCGTGGAAATCAATACCACTGGCATCGGAAGGAAGTGTTCCCTTTTATTTGGACTTAATATTATATTCATCACCTCGTAACGTATATCCCGTCTCCGCACATCGCATAGTGCTCATCACCCGCGCACGGAATGCAGATCGGTTTATTATCCCTTATCCTCACACGCGTTTCCATGATATTTTCACCGCAAATTGAGCATCTTACGGATGTAAAGATTGGAGCATATTCCGGAAGGGTTATCGTTTTGTGCTCGATTGTGAAGACTTCATCATCAGCAACATCGAGTACTTCAAGTGATGCTTTTTTGAACAACTGCACCATCCTTGCACTCTCTTCAGGTGTTGGCACTTCACGCCTCACAACGATTTTTTCGAAAAGTGCATTTGCTTCAGGATGATTTTCAGCGCTGGATTCCTCATAATCCGGATTGAGTGCAATTCTTATTGCTTTACCATCCCTCTTTGCCACAGTCACTGCGGTTTTTCCATAATCCCTGTATATAAGGGAGTTGTTTCCGAAAGTACATCCGGTCACCATTTGAATACCATCGCTGAAGCAATTATTAGTTTCAACGATCGCTACAATCTCTTCCATTCCCGTGTTTGTTATTCCAAGTTCACACATGGCAATGTAGCCTGCCTTAACACCGTACGCTGAATGGCTGCAAAAATGCCCGTGCAATTCTCCGGTTTTCTCAAGAAGCCCTTTCAGGTCTCCTTTTTTTATCAACTCTTCTATATTCTTTCTATAGGAATTTCCATCCATCTGGTCACCTTCTGTTGCATTTTTAAACCATCCGATGTTTGCTTCACTAATCGCATCGATCCCGGTAGAGTATGGTTTTATATCGATCAGGGGTGTTTTATCGAGTGCGTCGACCCCCTTGATCCTTAAAACATTCCCTTTCCGCTCAATCAGTTCAGCGACATGGAATCCGATCGGATTGGGTCTGCTCGGAGATCGTGTCGCAAACACCCCGTGAACATCCGTATCAAACGGGGTGCGTGTCTGTAAAACACGATCATCCGCTCTATCGAGCCAGTAAAGAAGTATAAGATGGGAACATTGATCGATATCCTTCAACCCATCTTCGTACTCTTTGAAGATCTCTATCTCACAGGTTTCACTGGATGACCTTCCCTGAAATGGGGCATCCCCTATCGTCTTGTATGGGGTGTGCATAATTCCGATTGGTCTCAGTTCCATTATCCCTCCGATTTCATACGCCGTTCCAGTCATACAGCCACCTCATCCTGCTCGCATCATGGGTTATTCCTAAATTCATGGCCCTATGACTGATGCCTTCGCGATGTTGATTGATACACCCACAGTATCACTGACGCTCTATTCTGCACTTCCAATACGCAGTGTGTGCGTTCCTGCTGCCAGGCCAATCTGGCAAAAACCAATTGACAAGAGCACTGCTAAGATACACATTTCTGAGTGTGATTTAATTATTGTGTGTAACATAATTTATTTTTTACAAATTATGGTTAATTTATCATATGATTGTTCTAATTAGTTGAAATAGTGCTTTTTTTTATTGAAATGTATATGTTTATTATTAATTATTAGCTCAATCGTAACATTAAATTATATAAATATTTCTATTTGTATGCACATATCTAAGTCAAACATTGCGACGGCACAGCCAACCGCAGCAGAGCTGCGGTGTAGAGTGATTAAGATTAAAATATTATGAAACTGGTATTCAATAGGGCCGTAGAAAAGGTATAATATAAAATTATTTATGTTGTAACTACGAAAAAAAAGTCGTCTTAGATATCCGGATAATCAATTATTATGCCAAATTATCTCGAATTAGTACATTTTTTAACCAGAATCAAAAATCGAATACATGAAGATCTTAAAAATCATTTTCGATGTCCCATCAATTGAAAAATGTTACTCATAAATATCTTGATGAGTTTGGTGGTATTGGGATAATTCCTTCTTATGAGCTCAAATTATATGAACTTGTAAATAATTTGATACTTGCTGTAACAGTTATTGGGCCAAAGAATATATTTAAAATATTTTGAAAAATATTTCAATGTATACAATTGTCATGAACATTGGGTAAAATATTGTTCGCCGTTCAAGGAATATTTAAACCGATTGTGTGACTGTAGGTATTTTTTAATCAACTGAGGAAAAATAAAAAAAAATGTAAAGTGTAGAACCAGTATGTATTGCATGCACACCAATGTCAGAATAGAGATATTTCAAACTATTCCAAATTCGTGAACAAATTTTACTTGCTTCCTACACGATCACGAGATACACCGCAGCCAGTGGTATCGGATAAATATGATTTATTATTTTTTCCTGAATGCAAGATACACTGCCGCGAGTACACCTATCGAAAATAGTGCTCCGAATCCGGGTACGGGTTCGGTGGGTACGGGTGTTTTGGTTTCAGTCGAATCTGCCGGGATCGATGTAGTGGGCTTGGTTGTAGTCTTGGTTGTAGTCTTGGTTGTAGTCTTGGCTATAACACTTTCGACACCATCCCAACTTGCAGGTATTACATTTGCCATAGTATTGACAAGTAATCCTTCAGATATCCCCATGACGCAATCTCCTGGTACTATCGTCTCAAAATGTATCGTTGCAAGCAATCCGGATCCGGACACCCCATCAATGCCGGGAAGATTGAAGAGCACTCTGATTTTATTTTCGCTAACTTCCCAGTCAGCTATGGGTATGGTGGTTCCATCGATATTTCCATCATCGATACCTGTGACATTCACGACAGATGGATCAAAATATAGATCGAACTGCCCTGAATCGAGGTCGACAACATTTTCGACCTCCATCGTGACATCGAAATCGCCGTCCACCATTTCTGGAGCATTGACATTGACATTTGTTTGGTATGCTACTGCTGATGTTGCCGGTATCAGGACTATCATCCAAATTATACCAATTGTACATATTATTCTTGAAATCATAATATATTATCATAAATTATATCGTTTATAAAATTATCGTATGAAAAATTATGAAATAATTAACTATAAATACGTCTTTTACCATTGTTATATTATGTTTGACTGGGTTTTGATAATAATCGCAGGGATTGCATGCTACGCATTCGTTGCTTTTTTAGAACATAAAAAGAAGATCGACTTGGTAGACCGTGGACTGTGGAAGCCACAGGAAAATCAAGAAAAACCTGAACATAAATTAATTACCGGAATTTTTTTCTTACTATTGGGAGTAGCGCTTCTGATAGGATCGTGCTTGGTAGAGCCAGAATTGATGAGTGGATTATGTATTTCAAGTTTATTAACAATCGCGGCTGGAATAGCATTGATGATCGCTTACGTAATTAGTAAAAAGAATCTTACGTCCGTCTACCCCTCATAATTACAAATACAGCCACAAAGAAGCCGACCAGCATACAAACCAATCCTGCACCCGCTTTTTCATTTGTTTTGGCAGCAGAATTCGTGGCAGCCGCGGTGGTTGTTGCTTGATCTAAAGTATCGATTGTTTGTGTAGCATGTGGGGTTACTACCGGATTCACCTTGATCGATATTGTTTCTGAAACTACGGTTCCATCGTAACCTAAAGAATCTGCAAAGTGCACAACTGCGGGCGGCATTTCGACAGAACCGATTGTGTTCATTTTCATGCTATAACCGAATGTCTGACTTTCACCTGGCCTCAAAACCATCTCCGTGACGGGTACACCATCTGTCAGCTCAGCATTCTCCGGGAGGTAATCGGTTACATCAATACTCGCCAGTACATTCCCGGTATTTTTCACATCGATAGTGACGGTCACAATCCCATCCACGTTAATAGTTTCCGGGTTTACTGTTTTTGATAACTCTATCTTCGGACCATACACAGTAATACACGGAGAATCCGACCGCGCAGAACAAATCTTACCATCTTCAGTCCATTGCACAATCGCAGCCGGGATAACATATCCCTCTTCATTCGGCTGTAGTGGTTTTAATGAGTATGTAAAACTCCTGCACTCACCAGGCTTGAGATTCAATTCCCATTCCAGAGGTGAATCTTTATTCAACTCAAAGTCTGGAGGCAGGGTATCGCTTATCTTAATTGTGTTGATGGGATATGCACCATCATTTCTTAACGATATCGTGACTGTAGCAATATCATTAATGTAAATATTATCATTTATTGATTTTGTGATCCTGAACATGCCAAGTACTTTCACTGGATACGATTCGGAATATGAATATTTCATACCTTTCAGGTCATAATACTCGATGTTTACTGCTATATTGAATGCAGTATCCGTTACCACAGAAGGTACACTAAATCGCATTGTGATCGGATCAAACGCTGTAGTGTCCGTTTTACCATCCACAAGTTCCCCTTTTTCGAGTTCACTGTAATGATAATATGCATTTCCATTGATCATTTCGAGACCGTCTATATCCACATAAATGTCCATATTATGTGCCTTGGCATCCCCGGTGTTTTGAATGGTAAGATCTACTTCAATATATGATGAGTATGCAGAGTAATCATCCTTATCAGTCTCAAATTGCACATCAAAACGCGGCATACCCCGTGGTTCCATCTTGATCTTCGCCCATTGTTCTTTGGGCAGATCCGTTGTCCAATCCTGGGCCGGTAATGAGAATTCGAGGGCGGTCATCCTGATCTCATCGTCATAGATGTAGTTATCGTCCTCAACAAGTATTTGATCTGCGACCAGAATGCCGTTTTTATACAACTTTATCCCAACGAACCGTATTTCATTTTGGTTAGATTTGGGGAAATTATAAGGCTCCACGGTATAATTACCGTTTGAGATCATTTCACCAAGATGAAGTTCCTTTGAGTTACCGCATGCCCATTCCAGATCATCCTCGCTGTATGCGCAGGCAATGTTAATACACAAGATGATCAATAAAAAAAATACAAGTATCTTCATAGACATCAAACACTTCTAATTCGTATCAGCGCAAACATAAAAGCAATAAATCCAATCAGTGTATAAGTAGTCACAATATGATGTTCCAGACCGTTATTTTCAGTAGAATCTTCCCCCTCAATCGGGCTTGAAGGTGTAACTTTGGTTGATTGAGTCGTAGTATCTGTTATCATTCCACTTCCCCCTGCTGTTGTGGGAGACGAAGGCGTACCATTGGCTGATTGAGTTGAGGATGATGCCAGCGTAGAAGAAGTCGAAACCGGGTTTGGATACTTTTCATGTACAGGAATTACATCCACTTCTGTGTGCTTATCGACATATAGAGTCACGGCCTCTTCACTTGTTATATGACTTCTGGTAATCTTTTCATAATTTTCGTCGGTATCAGGATCGAACCATTCAATCTTAAACGAATGTAATGAATATTCATCCTTCCCGAACTCGTTTTCACCATAATCACCGGTATTTCCGGAAGAGATGCTCAAGTACTTCTTATAATTCCCATCAATATAGAGATAGACATCAAGTTTATCATTGTCGAGATTATTTATAAAAACATGAGAACTGATCTTATTTTCATCTTCAGCATGCTCATCGGTCTGGAGTATTATGGTTGTTACATCTGTTATGGTGTGTTCTTTGGTCTTCTCATACCATTCATCGGTGTCAGGATCGAACCACCTGATCGTGAATGTGTGTGTCCCCTCTTCCAGACCGTAATCATCATACTCTTTGGTCTTACCAGATGAGATACTCTCAAAACCCTCATCATTTCCATTGACCAGGAGATGAATATCCAATTTGTCATCATCGATGTTTTTCACATATACTGTAGTGGTATACGTCGTCAGTGTCCCAGTTGGTGGATCGCCAATGGTCACTATGCCATTAACCCAATTTGCAGGGATTTTATCTGATTTCTTATCGACAAGTAGTCCATCAGAGAGATCCAGGAAACTGATATCTCCGTTTTCTCCCAACACTTCAAATCTGATAGTTGCAAGAGTCCCTGACCCGCTAACACCAGTGACATCGCGAAGATTGAAGAGCAGTCTGATCGAGTTAGCACTCATGAAATAACTGTTATCTATTGGCACTGCTGTGCTCCCGATCTCCCCATCCTCTATATCATTCTTGAGATCGGTCACGTTTACAACGCTTGAATTGAATGATATATCAAACTGTCCGGAATCCAGATCATCGACATCATCGATCTCGATTGTAATATCAAATCTGCTACCAGACTCATATTCGGGAGCATCGACACTGACTGTCACTGCTGTTGCATTGGTTGTAAATACTATTAATAAAACCAGTATTGCAATAATATTTAGTTTCAGGTTTTTATTCTGTGCATACATAGTATCATCACTTGAGTATAGTTAATGTATAGATAAAAGCTAATAATCCGATTAACGAGTAGATTGCAATTAAATTGTGTGTTGTTAGCGTATCCAGTCCATCCGGGTCATCTCTTTCTGATGTCTCGGTCGGTACTGCTGTATCTGGCGTATCTTGCGCTGCAGGTGTGTACGATGTGGCCGATCCGGGTGTGGAATCGGGCGATGTGGTCTTTACAGAATTTGCAACTGGCGTTGGTGATGGTGTTGTATCAGCCATTGGTGTGGCGGCAGATTTTGATGCAGACGTTGAAGTACCAACTGTCACGTTATCGTTGAACCAGTTTGTATTTATTAAATTTGAATCCATATCAACGAGCACTCGTTCAAATGTGTCAGACAAGTCCATGATAGTGGTATCTCCGGGGTTACTAACAACTTCAAAAACAATCTTTGTCAGATATCCCGAACCACTTACTCCATCTGCACCGGGAATATTGAAAATCACCCTGATCCTATCATCATCCATGAAACGCCACATATCTATAGGCACTTCTGTATCATCTATACTTCCTGCCTCCACCTCTTCAACATTCACAATGCTTGAATCGAAGGAAAGATCGAACTGCCCGGAATCCAGATCAATTACGTTCTCAATATCAATCGTGACCTCAAATGTATCTGACACAAACTCAGGTGCGTTGACTCTGACATCAACGTCTGTATCTTCCGCTGCCGTAACTATCGCGAGTATCACAAGCAGTGTGATTGATATAAATAGTAATATTTTTTTTACAATTGAGTTCATCTTTATCATATCATTTCTACATTGCACAAATATCGTGGACACATCGATTTACGGAAGAGTTGACCGATCTTGTCGAACGAATATTCTCTATCATGTGTAATAACGCAGAATCCTCAGGTGCAAAAATCCTGCATCCGTTCAACATGAGTATCCAATCGGTATATCTCAAAGCAAGGTTCAAATCATGTATTGCCATTACGTCGTAGATTGCGAAGTCGTTATGAATATTATTTATATAATTATCAAATCTATTATTATTATTTAATATTACGATTGTTCCAAAAAGTAATCTTAAATAATATAAAACTTGTGCTTACAATTATGAGACTTTTTATTATTTCCTGATCTGTCAACTTTATTGTTTAATAACCAATGCTGACACTCAAACATCATAGTAAAATTTAGTTATAATTAACATTTTATATATATATGTGTGGTGAAAGGCAACCAATGTATCAATAAATCAATAGCAAAAGAAGTAGAGCATGGAAAAATCATCTAAGACATTCCAGAAACCGAACACAATGGAAAAATGTTTCCGTTGTTCACAGTAATTCCTCCAACAAACTGTTCTGTGTGTGGAAACAGGTTAAGACCAAACGAGAATTACGACCGATTCATAATTTCAAGCTATGGTATCATAGTTTGCCCAACGACCTACTGGATTTGTTCAGGTGGTAAAGGTATTGGTAATAGGCATCCTTTTAATGTGTTACATACAATATTCCTGACCATATCTATTATATGATCAGACCATGCGGTGAGAGTTATGGCAGTAAAAACATTAAGAAGTATGAATGGGAACCAGATCGTATTTACACTTTCAAATATCGAGGACCTGATATATGGTGTCTCGTTCGATCCATCATCTGGTTCAGGTAGGATTGTGACTAACATATCCTTAATAGATAGTGAGGATGTAGATAATATCCTGCCCATTTTCCGTGATGTGATGCTCAGTGGATTGACAGTCAGTCCGCTGGCAAAGATTCTGTTATCCGGCGAATCAGTGAATGATTTTGTCATCCCAAGCGGCAAGTGCGGCATCACAACAGTCTGCAGTATCACGGTGGACGGCATACTTTTAAAGCGCGGCATTCCGGTAAAGCCACGATTTGGTGGTTTGGTGGAAGTAAAGGACGGAAATCCCGTGCGTTTCACTGACCTGGTCAGGTATGACAGCACTACGATCGATCCCATGGAGATACTGATGTCCCAATCTCTTACTTCGGTGAGTGATATGCTTACCATCGGCTCGGGCAAGATACTGGCCAACCTCAGGGAGATCACTATGAATGCCAGGGATAAAGTGGAAGAAACACTGGATGATCTGGTTTCGGTGGGTTTCGGTGGTATCCTGGAAGTGGGAGAGCCTAATACCGATGTTCTGGGAGTGAGTGTGGAACGGGACCATTTCGGGGTTGTGGTTGTCGGCGGCACCAATCCCATGGCAGTGGCCCAGGAACAAGGATTTAATGTCGATACCCATGCAATGTCCAGTCTGATGGAAGTGGATGATATGACCCCCATTGACCGGCTTGTATAGTGTTACTGGTATGGTGTTACTGATATGGTGTATAAATTTCTCTTCAAATCCTGATATATTGAAATGCCAAGGAATACGAGCTTTTCCGACAATCTCTAATATTGTATCACATTACTTTTAAAAAATTGTATAATTATTATTTTAATTAATATTATTTTAATTTGTTAATAAAGGGCTAGCATTTAATAACAAAGATGACATAAAACTACTTTATGCTTCGAGTGATATTCCTTGGCACGGCAGGCAGTGTTCCCACACCTGAGCGCAATCCTCCGGCCGTACTTGTGAACAGGAAGGGTGAGCTTATGCTGTTCGATTGCGGTGAAGGTACCCAGCAGCAGATGATGCGTGCAAGGACAGGCATGGGCGGCCTGACCTCGATCTTTATCACACATTTTCATGCCGACCACATCCTTGGCATATCCGGCCTTGTACAGACCATGAACTTTAACGGCCGCACCGAACCACTAAAGATATACGGGCCTCATTGGGTCGAAGAATTTGTCAGGATGATGACGGCCATGGGGTTCTATAAATTAAAATATAACATCAAGGCAATCGAATTATATCCAGGGGATAAGGTGGACAGGGGCGACTATTATATCGAAGCCTTAAAGACCGAACACAGTGTGGCATCCCTTGGTTATGCACTTGTAGAAAAAGAGCGCCCTGGACGGTTCGACAAGAAAAAAGCCGTAGAACTTGGTGTACCGCCAGGCCCCCTGTTCAAGCGCCTGCACAATGGGGAAGATGTAGAAGTAAACGGTAAGATCATAAAAAGTAGTGATATTGTAGGGCAGCCGCGGCCGGGACGGAAGGTCGTATATTCGGGTGATACAAGACCCTGCGGCGGAATTTTTGTTGCCAGTAATAAGGCGGACCTGTTGATCCACGATGGTACCTTTGCCGATGATATGGTGGAATGGGCTAAAGAAACCCAACACTCCACAGCAGGCGAGGCTGCATCCATGGCATCCCTGGCAAATGTGCATCAACTTGTGTTGACACATATCAGTTCAAGGTATTCGGATGATACTTCCCAGCTGCTGGAAGATGCGAAAAAAGAATTCGAGAATGTGAGTATCGCCACCGAGTTCATGGAGATCGAGATCCCTTACCGTGACGATTAGTACTACTTGCTCTTTTTTTGTATCCACTTCTAAAAAGTATGGTATAACCTTAAGATTAGCTGTACTCGTTGTTATTTCATTATTTTAACGCAAAGAGTGTTATTATTTTAGCATGAAAGTACCCTTGGGTTCTTTCATCTTTTTGTGCATGTTATTCGAAGAATTTCATGTAGGTTTTCTTTGTGGTGAATTATAAAAAACACACCGCAAAGGACGCTAAGCATGTAAAGTCAAAAAAAAAGAGTATAATCTCTCCAGACATAACAAATATTTCCATAATACTTTCACCCCGCTTGGCTAACAGTTAATTCCAATACTGCTATTATCAGGGCAACAGTAAAACAGGTGTAAGTTTGCAGGACTATGATATAACTCTCAAAACTTTATCAGATAAATTTCCACATCATTTCGTAAATCTGGTATTTAAGGATTTTAAAGGAGAAATAACCCCACTTAATAAGGAATTGCCTGCCAATATACGAGAATCCGATTGTCTCATTAAAGTTAAGGATACTACTAAACATACTGAATTTATTCTACATCTTGAATTCCAGAGTTCACATGATATAAATATGCCACATCGTATGTTATCCTATTTTGCCAGGATATATGATATGTATAAAATCCCAATTTATCCGTTGGTGATATACCTTAACCCTGATAATTCCGGTCTTAATATTGTGGACACATTTGTAAATTCGATATATGATAAAGACATTCTTTTCTTCAAATATGAAGTATTAAAAATCTGGGAAATGGATCAAAACAGGATCATCGATAATAATTTATATGGTTTGTTTCCAATACTACCATTGGCAAAAGTCAGAGCAATCGATGATAAACAAAATTTAACTGAGTGCTTTAATCTGGTACGGAAAATAGGCATTGAAGATGAAGTATTAAAAGCTGATATATATGTTTGTACTGGCATATTAGCAGGATTACGCTATCCTAAAGAATTGATTAAAAGTCTAATGAAGGTGGAGAATATGGAAGAATCAGTAATATACCAAGATATTCTTAACAAAGGAAAAGAAAAAGGAAGAGAAGAAGGTATGGAAGAAAGTATCATTCAAATATTGTCTAAAAGATTTGGTAATATTTCTCCTGGTCTGGCTGATATTATTTATAATGCTAAAAATGAGTCACAATTACATAAGCTTATAGATTTAGCACTCTCAAGTAACAACCTCTCAGAATTTGAGGAACAAATTCAAAACACATAAACTCCAGCACATTGTAAAAATTGACTTGATCAACAAATTTTTCAATCACATTACTAACCCAGCCCTTTTCCTTGTACCATATTATAGCCCATCGAACAGATACTACATCATAACTGCACTCTACCGTGCTCTTTATGCGCACCGGATGCTATGCGATTGATATTGTGTTATATTTTTTATAACTAACATTATGGGTTTCATAGGCTACACCCACTCAAAATTAGCCGAACGTACTTGATTACACGTGGATTTATGTCCCCCTCAAAACCCTGAATCTTTGAGTGGATACCTTTTATTTACTATTTATGCTTCTTTTACTTCTCTTACTCCTTTTGTCAGGTCTCTTTTTCGTAATACCCAGTTTTCTCAGGTCACTTAGCTTTCCCAGTCTGGTACCGTCCAGCAAGTATGCCTGCGCATTGTCCAGTTCCACTGCCCCTGAGGAAAACACAGGACCCAGCAGGTCGCCATGCAGCGATTCATTGAATGCCACACCACCGCAGAGCTGGCAGAAGGCTGGCATGATCACCACTTCAGGGTCATACCATGGCAGGTCTCCCGCTTTTGAATTAAAATGTGCTTCCAGTATCTTGCGATTCAACCGGGTGCGTATCCAGGCAGGCTCAGCACTGCTGGAACCAAGTCGGTCAGTAAACCTGATGGTAGGGTGGTTGTGGGCCATTACAATGTGGTTGCAGGAGAGTAAAACAGGGTCGGGCCAGGTGTGGCCGTGGAAGTACCCGACACCGTCCAGCACAAAACCCCTGGCAGGTTGCAGTGTAACTTCAAGTCCGGGCAAAATGCCCCGGAGCAGGAATTCCATGTCTCCATCATGGTTGCCAGGGACTATATCAACCGCTGTACTTTTTGCTATGCTTTCAAGGAAATGGGGCACTTCCTCCCTCTCCTGCCAGGATATCCGGGGTACATTATGTTTCACATCCCCCAGCAGCACGACCCTGTCAGGTGCTGCTGCGTCTATATATTCCATTATCTTTGCAAGGCCCTGGCCGGACTGGCTTGGGACCACTATGCCGCTATTGCCCAGGTCCCACTCTATACCAAGGTGGATATCTGCCACCACCAGTACCCGGATATTATTCTCAACAACCAGACCTGATTCATCCACAAGTGGTTCAAGTGCTGCAGGCATATGCTAACATATAATATGATTGATTATAAATTCACAGGTCAGAATACTGCCAGGACCTGGGACCTGGTTGCAAAAGGATTAAATCGTGATAGATATAACCCAGGACTTACCATAAATACTATAATCAGATCTGGTTAATATGAGAACGTTTTCACCAATTCTTGCATCCAGGGCCCTCTGGCAGTTGCGTGTTAAAAAACGGCCCATTGTAATGTCCCATGGCATCAATGCCAGGTGCAACATGCACTGTGATTTTTGCGAGTACTGGAAGGAAGAAAAGGATGAGATGGAGACCGGGGATATCCTGCGCCTCCTGGATGAGGCAAAGAAGTTTGGTATCAAGTATTATAATGCATGGACTGTGGAACCACTGCTTAGGGAGGACCTGCCCAGGATAATGGCTTATGCACGCAGCCTTGGATTTATTACTTCCATGATAACAAATGGTAAGTTGCTCAAGCAGCGGGCACATGAACTGGATGATGTGGATTACCTGTCTGTATCAGTTGATGGGATCGATAGCTATAAGGATATCAGGGGCATGGATTTTGATGACCTTCTGGCCGGGATAGAAGCTGTAAAGGATGGGCGCAGGAACCCCATCTTGATCAATTGTGTCATATCAGGACAGAACCTTGAGGATGTCGTGCCGCTGGTACACCTGGCCAGGGATCTGGGAGTCTGGATATCTTTTGAGCCATTGGATGAATCAGAAGGTATTGACCCTGCTGTTTGGGAGATCATTGGAATACGTGATAATGTTAAGTATGAAAATGTGCTGGACCGGGTCATCGGGTTGAAAAAGGAGGGGTATCCTATCATTAATTCATTGACATACCTGAAAATGGTAAGGGACAGGAATATGGATTTCAGATGCCATGCCAGTGATCTTATATTAAATGTAACATCTGATGGCTGGATAGAGAACTGCAGGTTGAAGACGGAACATCTGGGGCATATCAGGGACGGATTGGTGAATGTGTGGGAGAGTTCACGGGAACAACGCAGGAAGATAACAACAGAATGTGAAGGCTGCCTGTTCTTTGGTTATGCGGAGGGGAGTATGTTGTATGATTTCAAGCCAGAGGTCATGGCACATTATGAGTGGATATGAGATGGCCGTTCAATAAAATTCAAGTTGTTGGGATTCTTTGTGACCAATAATCGGTTAAAGATGGGATTGAAGTATGTTTTTTCTCTACAATATCATGTGATGATAAATTGAATATTCAGAAGGTTCAGAAGAATAAAATATCAATTTATCAAAGTCACGATAATTAAAAATTCATTAATAAGAATTTTGTAAGAGCGAATATCAAATCACCATACAAAACAGCTACAAAGAACCCAAGTGTAATGGGTATCATAAAAGGCAGGCCCGGAGTGACCCATACCCGCCTGTCCATCAGGCCATCGGCAGCGAATCCTTCCAGTTCTTTTACAGTTTCCTCGTCGATACTTGCTCCACCGCGCCTGAACTTTGTATGAAATTCACCTTCTGAAAGATAGCATTCTTCTATCAATTTGATGTGTCTGTCCAGCAATTTTGAAATGTCTGCTTTAAATCCAACAAAGAGATATGCTGGCCGTTCTAACATCTCGCCCGGTTTTAAGGTGAACAGGTTATAGAAAAACAGGAACAAGGGTACCACTACGGTCAGCAGGACAGAATTCCCAAATACGCTAAAAGCGAAAAGATCGATGAGGGGCACGCCATTCAATGGCATTACAAGTCCGAACATTTCAATTGTTGGGTAAACGGGTATGATAATGGCCAGGACAATCAGGCTCTTGGCATCGGCTCCTCCAAAAGCACCGAACTGAAATAAGATATAGACAAATACGAATATTACACTTGCTGAAATTAAAAGCCTGACCAGGGCAGGTATTCCACCGTTTATAACATCATATGTAACAAAAATGATGGCCCCTGCCAGCATTACCTTCCAAACCCGGTTAGATACACGCCTTGTCAGGATATCCGTATAGCAGGAATACAATAGAAATGGAGTACAATAAAGCACTTTCAACAAGTCGATAAAAACCATTGTATCTACCATTTTATTTTTCAATTATATCAATAATGCGCATCAGTGGATAATCCAGTGATTGATCGTATTTCAGTCCCACTGTTACCGTTGTGCCGCCAAAAGTGATCCTGGCCTCCACGTCCAGCATCCGGCCTTCCAGTTCGCAGTATTTGAACTTTTCTCCAGTCCTGCTGGTGACCATGTCCCTGTCTATCGTTACCGATATTTTTTCAACGTAGGGTTGCACTGATATGCTTTCCTTTATAGCCTGCTCAAGGCTATCTACAGTACTGATATTTACTGGAGCGCCTGTGAACTGATGATACAGAGCACCCAATTTGATGCCTGCCTCAAATAATGCGTTGTCCCTTTCAGTTATAACCATGTTTAGCAACTTACAAGTGAAAATATAAACCATTTGCTGTTTAATATCAAGAAATGCTATAAAGCGATTCAGTTGATTATAGATTGAATATTAATCTGAGAAATGTATAATGGTACATCTTTTTGTCGCTGAAGATACAAAGTTGAAAAGGAAATACCTAAACAATTTTATTGAAGAACATGCTTCAGAAGTTATAGAATCAACCGATAATTATGGGACTGTAGATGAATTCAGGGAGTATAGTTCAAAGGTTACATTTTTGGATACTGTCAGTGGTTGTTAAAATGAGATTGTCGGAAAAGTACCAAAATCGAAACATTGAATAAAACATATCTCTGTAAAACGCTATGAACTGTAGCATTGAAATTTCAGGTTTGAATGTAATATCTCAAAATATCGACTTTTCCGACAGTCTCAAAATATATTAATTATATTATATACTTATTGAGTACACAAACCGTTATTGTTTCTTCCTGTGGTCTCTATAATCTCTGTAGTTGATAATGAACTGGTTCCGGCTTCCATCCATTATTCCTCTCTCCTGCTGCCTGGGATTGCTCCACCTCTACGCCGCTGGGTGCCCCTTATGATCTACCACAACCTGCCGCCTTTGTAGTATGATGTGGTTAATCTACAGTAACCTAAAGATATGTAAAGTTGCGAAATTGGGTGGGAGGGGTACTAAATGTGAAGGTAAGAATCTTATGCCTTTGATGGATTTGAAATAAACATTGTGGGACTGTTCAATTGTAAGTATTTTAGGGGGATTGGATGCTTAAAGTCAAACAGGGTTAAGTAGTTGCAGAACATATTATAAAAATGAAGAGGTTTAGTAATTGTGGTTTGATTTTAGTAACTATTCAGCCACATATAAACGTTATCGATAGACTGAATAGTCCACAAATAGATAATTACACACAATTGTCAAACACCTTTGAAATCGATGGACTTGGACTCAGTAATAAAAACTAAACAATGTATCACCATAAACACAAATAAGTGGATTTTCGCCATTGGCATCTGGTCTTAAGTATGGCTGAATAGTAACTGATTTTAATCTGATTATCAATAAATCCAAGCTTTAATCGTAAAATTTTAATGGATGTAAAATTTTAATGAAAGTAAAATGTTATATAATACTTATTAATATAAAATAGAAATTATAACCTGAATATATAATAATCTATGTAGTTATTGGTGAAAAATATGCATTTATTGATTTTAGTGTTGCTTTCATTGTTGAATTTTGAGAATAGAACTGTCATAAGTGCAGTTTCTGATGTTACTATAAAACGAGGGGGGCAAATGAGGTTATTCTCTAAATGTTTAATTTTTTTTATTTTTGTGGGGCTGGCAATTGTTGTTGGTGTTAATGCTGATATCCCCCCCACTCCCGAAACCTTTACTCACACCACAGGAAACTTCTGGGTAAATTATACCTGGGAAGCAAATCCAAGCGGTAATATCGCTGACAGTTATAATGTCAGTATCAACGGTGACTGGACAAATAAA